>NZ_VPAM01000001.1:0-233986 GCF_013419215.1 Acinetobacter sp. YH12096
TGTACACAGCGCATTGGGTTATGTATCGCCTTTTGAGTTTGAAGCAATGTACTATGATAAGATTAACCCGTTAGGTCACGTGGCCTAACTTAAATAAAAATGTCTCCGACAAACCCGGTACGGTTCAGTTTATTGCGATTAATTTTGATAATCGCGGCTGGATTGTGCATGACCCGATAAAACATCCACCTAATTTATTACCTGTGAACAAGCCGAGCCTGTTCGGGCAAGATGCAGGCGGTGTGGTTGGGAATATTGATATTGAATTTGGCTATCCACAGCCACAGCAAAACCTAGCATATAAACAGTATTTTGACTTGGTTTCTGCATACCCTTATCAGTCTTATTTGGTTTTTCGTGGCACTGGAGGGGAAAAATCAAATGAGGGTGGCTTGATTGGTGGCATTATAAATGCACTATCGGTTAGTGATAGAGATGCGTTTTATTTCGGCAACTCAAACTACATGAAAGAGATGTTGCTATGGGTGAAGCGTACGCGTGTTAGAAATGATGGTCAGGGGCAGTGGTATGAAGTTCGCGGAGATGGAGCGGTGGTTTGTGAGATCGGATCATACTACATTAAAACATTAATCGACCATTCAAGAATGGTGGGTAATGGCGTAATGCTGGAAACTAGAATATCTGATAATGAAACGGAAATATTCACAGAGTATAACGATGGTAGCGATTGGAGACTGGAAAATGTTGATAAATACGTCATAGTTGATCATAAAACAAACCATGCTGGTGGTATTTGGGTAGAGAACAATCCAGTCGGCTATGTTGGCTCAACAAGCGCAAGCGCAAATGTTAATTTTGAGATTGACTGTAACTTTTTGGTTGAAGTCACTTTCAACATAGACGGAACGAACTATTCTCCCAAAATAACACACAGTAGAGCTGATATTTTGTCATTTGAGGTGGAGGAATTTGCAGATGGTGACTCTAGTTATAAAATTGTTTTTCTGGCACTAAAAGATTTTAGCTTCAATGTTATCGTTGATCCGCACAGAGTTAATGATACGACAATTTTTTCAAATCACCTGTATCCTTTCTACGTTAGAGTTTTTTATCCTAGATCAGAAATAACAGAAACTATCGAACTTGATTCGCCAGATATTAATCCCATTCATAAAATCCGAGAGATTTTAACCGATGATATAGCAATGGCTAAGCCTGAGATTGATGTAAATGATGCTAATTTCATTAAAGCAGCTAACAGAATTTGGGATGAGGGATTAGGTATCTCATGGGCAATTGATGAGAAATCTTGCATTGATGCAATTGAGGAGCTTTGTTACCACATTGAAGCTGGTATCCGAGTAAACCGCCAAACTGGTTTATATGAGATGGTTTTGTTCCGTGATGATTGGCTTACTGATGAAGAAATACACACAATTGCAGAAAACAAAATCAAAGACTTATCGCTTGAAGTGATGAACTCTGATGATATTGTTAATCAACTAAACGTGACGTATTACGACAGAAAGCGCATTAAAAACTCGACATTCTCGGTTTATGAAAATGGCTCAATTTTAACAATTGGTAAAGCTAATGCAGAATCAATTGATTTTCCGTATTTCATGAATATGCGAAATGCTGAAATTGTAGCGAATTGGAAGTTGAAACAATACTCAACACCAGCATGGAAAGGCACACTCACAACTGGATGGCGTGAAGCTAGAAAGTGGAATCGCTATGACTTAGTTAAAATCAATTGGTCTAAAAAATGGCAAGGCACAATTTTAGCTCGAATTATGAAAATTGATTTGGGTAACGGCTTAAACAATGAGGTGATGATTGATTTTGAGGAAGTTGTACCATATTCAGGAGAAATGAATACAAGCATCGTGGTTGATGACTCTACTGAAGAAAAAGCCGAGCCTGCCATGCCCGCAATTGGTGAAACTTTTGAGGCACCTTACTACATTGCAGTCCAAAATATCGGTCAGCGCAAAATTGATGAGGAACTTGCGCATAATCCAGATGTAGGTTTTACATTCTCAACATATCGAAGACCACAGTGGAATGCTTTATATGCAGAGGTTTTAACTTCGGATGTAGATAAGCCTGAAAATGGATGGGTTGTTGAGGGAAATGCTGAGTTTGTTACAAGCGGTCAATTCGATCAATTGGTCTCAAGAACAGCAACACAGATTCCAGTCAAAAATCTACAGATTGAAGATTACTTGAATCCGAATGACTTGATTGTTGTTGGTACTTGGTTATCAGGTGAATTTGGCTCTTATGAATTTATGATTGTTGAATCGTTTGACGCTGAAACAAGCATCTTAACCGTTAAACGCGGTGCATTGGATACCATTCCAAGGGGTTGGGATAATGGCATGTATTTTTTTAGATCCAATCCTGATGATGGATTATTCTCACTAACTGAATATTCGGCAGATCAGAATGTAAGGGAATCTACATTAACGGTTACACCAAGCTCTAAGCTAGAGCAACTTGGCAGTGCGCCTGTTTATATGCGCTCAAGATTATCTAGACCATACCCACCTGCCAACGTGAAAATTAATGATGTTTATTATCCTGAAACCATTATCACGACAAACGATATTGTATTAACTTGGCTTGGTCGGAATCGCTTGGCGAATCAAATTATTGATTTTTATGATGCTTCAAATGATGCGGAATTAAACACAACATATTCTTATGAATTAATTTCTGAAAATGTTGTTTTGGGTAGTGCAAGCGGAATAACTGGAAATACAGCAACCATTCTATCTAGCGCGTTAATTCCAAATAAACCACATACATTGAGATTATGGTCTGTGCGGGATGGGTATTACTCATATCAAGTATTTGAACATTCATTCTTTGTTGAGTCAGCAAGTTTGATCTTGACTGCAACAACGGACGGCTCAAGCGTTACTGGAAACACAGTTCCGACTTCCAATATCTCTGTAAATGTGGATGAATCACTTAGCGCGAACATGAAATTTGATGGCTCATCAATTTCAGGGAAAGCCGAAGCAGGTGCAACTATTACAATTGAAATTGAGGAATAAGAGATTATGGCAACTTATACAACAGTTGCGGATGGAAACGGTGATTTTGCCGTTTCTTTCCCTGCCAGTTATACAGGTGGTGAAAAAATCACGGTTACATCTGAAAAGGATTCTGCGACAAAAACCATTGAATTGTATGCTCCAAGTGAAGTTATTGGTGGTGGAGCAATTCAATTTAGCGGAACAATGGATAATTTTCCATTAAATATAGGGAATGTAATACTGAGCAATGCTATAAGCGGGGTTATTCAAAATAACGCACTAATAGCAACGCAGCAGGATAATAATATTTTTTACAGAGCAACTGGATTAATCATTAGTGGCAGTGTGACTGAGATTAAAAATTACTCATTTACAGATTGGAGATATGCGTCATTACTGCAACTACCAAGTACATTGCAAAAAATAGGAGAATACGCTTTCCAAAACTTCGGTTCATCTGCACCTGTGTTTTTTGATTGCGTACTACCTAACTCTGTCACAAATTTATCCAACTATTGCTTTAGCAGGGCTGGATTCAAGAACTTTGATATTGGCTCTGGGGTATTAACCATACCTGACAACTCATTTGAATACACATCAAAACTTGAAACATTTAACTACAGAAACGTAAAAACAGTAAACGGTTCTGCTTTTTATAGCTCAGCTATTAAGTACAATATAATTCCAGACACTGTGACAATGATAGGGGGTGGGGCATACCAATATGCTGCTTCTTTGGAAGTAAATACAGGCAATGGAATAACATCAATACCTGCGTTTGCTTTTGCGGGCAATGATAAATGCACAAAATTCACAATTGGATTAAATGTGTTAAGCATACTTTCAAATGGAATTGCGGGGCTGACCAGTTGTAACGAGTTGATATGCCTTCCAGTCAATCCTCCGGACTTAAATTCATCTGGATTGTCTTCATTAAAATCTACATGCGTCATAAAGGTGCCTGTCGCTTCATTATCTGCATACCAAACAGCGCCGAACTGGTCGGCTCATGCCGCAAAAATGGTGGGTGTTTAGTGTTTTGCGCTTCTGGTACTACGTATCATTTAGGTGCCAGAGTTTTTATTACAAACCAAGTTAATTTTCGACCTGCGCCAAGTGGGTCGCATTCAGAAATAAAAGTTTAGATTTAAAAAAAATAAAGCACCTTTCGGGGTGCTTTTTTTATTACCAAAATTTAGGGGAATTTAATGGACGACTTTTCTAAACAAGTCGCTGAATCAGTAAGTCCTTTTTATACAGCCATTGCATCATTTGTAATGGCTTTTTTAATGGCTTTATTTCGTACCGCTAAGAAACGAGGGCAGGCCGATTGGCTTGAAGCGTTTATGTGTGGATTTTTTGCAGTGGGCTTTTGGTCGCTGACAACATGGCTAGGCTTTCCTGAAATCATTTCAGTGGGCTTTGCATCAGTTGTTGGCTACAAAGGCACGCATTTCGTAAGTAAGAAAATAGATAAGGTGAGTGATGAAACTAATCGATAACTGGAAACAAGCTTGGAAACTCAAGTCGATACAAGTAGGCGCATTAAGCGCCTTTTTTTATGCTCTGATTTTATTTTCAGAGCAATTTTTAAATATCTGGAATGTTATTCCACAGGAACTTAAAAACAAGATTCCTGAAAACATTGCAGAGTGGGTTGGTATGTTGGTTGGTGTGGCTATGGTTCTTGCCCGCCTGAAAAAGCAACCTGAACTACACGATGTAAATCAATTTGTGACGATTACCGCAGGGCATAGCAATGCAGATCCGGGTGCTGTCAGCGGCAAATATAAAGAAGCTGAATTGGTGCGACAATTCCGAAATGCTGTAGCACATTATCTTGCAGCCGCAGGTCTGTCTTATAAAACCGATGGCGCAGGAACAATCAACCTTCCTCTAACGAATGCAATTGCCCTAGCCAAGGGTGCATCGATTGCAATTGAATTCCACATGAATGCCTCTGTAAATGATCAGGCGAATGGAATTGAAACGATTGCTCTTCCCAAAGATAAGGTCTTGGCTCAAAAACTATCTAAGGCCGTGGCCGATGTTTTTGGATCTCGATTGCGTGGACAGAATGGTTGGATTGATCAATCAGAGTCAGCACGTGGACGGCTTGGATTCATCAATGCTGGTGGTTTGATTGTGGAGCTAGGCTTTATTTCAAACGCAACAGAACTTGCAGCATTTCATTCAAAATATTGGTCGGCTGCGAAAGCGGTGGCGCAAGTAATTATTGAACATGAAAAAGCCCTCAAGTAAGGGCTTTTGGTGCAAACCCTACGCAACTCGACGTGTTGGGGTTTGCTATTTTAGAATACATTAAATTATTAAAGTATGGATAAATTACCACTCATCTACCATATCAGCCCAATCTTGCATCATTTTTCTACGCTCATTTAGATGTTTGGCGTGATTATATGAAGCTTTAGTTCTATTGCCGCTTACATGGGCCAACTGGAGTTCAATCCAGTCTTCTTTATAACCCTTTTCGTATAAAGCTGTTGAAGCAGTTGCACGAAAATCATGTGCAGTAACTGCTGACATCCCCATGTATTCAAGCATTCTATTTAATGTAGTCCTAGACAACATATTATTGCGCCGTTGAGGTGAAGGGAAAACATAAATTTGATCACCTGATAGTGCGTATTGCTGCTGAAGCAAATCAAAAAGCTGTGACGAAATTGGGACGATATGAGTCCTATTTTTCTTCATAACACGATCTTGCTGCGTTTGTCTTGATGATCGGGGGAGCGTAATAGTCTTGGATTCAAAATCAATGTATGACCATTCTAACTTCCTTATCTCCACCGTCCGCAACATTGAATAAAGCATTGTTAAGCCAGCATTTCTGACAACTGTAGAGCCGTTATAGCTATCAATTTTTCTACGCAGTTCTTTTCTTTCATGTGGATCAAGCGCTCTCGCATGTTCGACTGCTGGTTGAGATACCACACTACGTAATGCGTATGTAGGATCATTATCCAATCGAGATGTGATAATTGCATAACGCATGACTAGGCCGATAAATCTACGATTTAAGTTTGCTGCTGCTTCACCTGTTCCGAATTTAGGGGATGCACTAATGCGACTTATGGTGTTTTTCATCACAGATAATATGTGAGCAGATGTAATGTCCTTAATTGGTAGTGAGCCAATTTCTTTATACACATCCATCTGCATGCAATTTTTAAATCGCTCAACATAATCAGGGGATTTGTGTTTCATTTGCTCAGCTGCATATTCTTCTGCTATAGCCTTGAATGTATTGCTGGCTTTAATTCTTTTTTCTAATTTTTCTTTCTTCTTTTCTTGTGATGGGTTTAATCCTTTAGCTAATTTTGCACGTGCATCATCTTTTAGTTTTCTCGCTTCCTGCAGGGTTACAGCAGGATATTCACCAAAACTAATAGTTCCTTCTTTGCCATTCAGTGTGTATTTGAAGCGCCATATCTTCGTACCAGTAGGGCGAACCTCTATATAAAGCCGCTCAGCATCTAAAATGCGATAAGACTTATCCTTAGGTTTAAGTGTTTTTACTTTTGCATCTGAAAGCATGACGGGTAACACGGGTAATTTTAATGTTACCCGTCAAGATACCCGTTTTTGATACGAATTAAAATGGAATTTATCGAACTGTAGCGAACTTTAATTATTCTAATTTAAAGGTTAATAGCAGACGTGGCGAACTATATAGGATTATAACGAATTATTATTATCAGAATTGTTTAAGATGACGATTTTCATAGGAAATAACTTCTATTAAATACAATAATTCAAATTGGTTAAGATTTATTCAATAGGGAAATGCAGCTATTTCCCATCTAAATCTCAAAAAAGGTAGATTTGCTTTAGAGTATTATGCGTGAAGCGCAATTAAAAGTCTTATCAAACAGCAATTATTTTTTCACTCGCTTCTCAGGGAGGGTCATAAAAATGGGTTATCAAAAGATCGTCGTTCCAGTGGATGGGACAAAAATTACAGTAAATTCAGACTTATCATTCAATGTTCCCAATAATCCAATTATTCCATTTATTGAAGGCGATGGTATTGGTGTTGATATCACTCCAGTGATGAAAACCGTGGTGAATGCCGCAGTACAAAAAGCTTATGGTGGAAAACGTGCCATAGAATGGATGGAAGTTTATTGTGGTGAAAAAGCCAATAAAATTTATGGTACCTATATGCCCGAAGAAACCTTTGAGGCTTTACGCGAATTTGTGGTTTCAATTAAAGGGCCATTAACGACGCCTGTCGGTGGTGGCATTCGTTCGCTAAATGTTGCACTACGTCAAGAATTAGATCTCTACGTCTGTGTGCGCCCAGTACGTTGGTTTAAGGGCGTTCCTTCACCTGTTCAGCATCCTGAACGTACAGACATGGTGATCTTCCGAGAGAACTCAGAAGATATCTACGCTGGGATCGAATGGAAAGCAGATTCACCTGAAGCCAAGAAAATGATCAAATTTCTTAAAGAGGAAATGGGCGTCACTAAGATTCGCTTTGAGGAAAATTGCGGTATCGGTATTAAGCCTGTATCTAAAGAAGGTTCTCAGCGTTTGGTACGTAAAGCTATTCAATTCGCCATTGATAATGATAAGCCGAATGTCACTTTGGTGCACAAAGGTAATATCATGAAATATACCGAAGGGGCGTTTAAAGAGTGGGGTTATGAAGTCGCACTTGAGCGCTTTGGTGGTGAATTGCTAGATGGTGGTCCTTGGGTCAAAATAAAAAATCCAAAAACGGGCAAAGAAATCGTGATTAAAGATGCGATCGCGGACGCTTTTTTACAGCAGATTCTCATGCGTCCGACCGATTATTCAGTCATTGCTACCCTAAATTTAAACGGTGACTATATTTCAGATGCTTTGGCGGCTGAAGTTGGCGGCATTGGTATTGCACCGGGTGCCAATATTGGTGGCGCGGTACAAGTTTATGAAGCGACACATGGCACTGCACCTAAATATGCGGGTCAAGACAAAGTAAACCCTGGGTCTATTATTCTGTCTGCAGAAATGATGCTGCGAAATATGGGCTGGACTGAAGCGGCAGATCTAATTATTAAAGGGATCGCAGGTGCCATTGAAGCCAAAACGGTGACCTATGATTTTGAACGACTCATGCAAGGTGCAAAACTATTACGTTGTTCGGAGTTTGGACAAGCCATCATTGAGCATATGGACTGAGTTTATTTGCCAATCTAAGTGTAAAAAATGCTAGGTGAAAAAAGGACTGAATGATTCAGTCCTTTTTTATGGGAATTAATTAAACACACAGAAAAAGGGTTACTCAAGGCCATTTAAAAATACGAGATAAAAAGATGACTTCACGCAATCAATCAGATGGTTTGGCATGCTTGTCATGTTACCAAAAGTTTAAAACCACACTATTCGAGTGAACTTAGGTAATGCAGAAAATAGAGGGGGATTGATTTCAAATTAATTATTCTCCAGAAATTTTACAATGAAGTAATTCGAAACATTTATCGGCTTGGTTCCTTGAAAATTAGCGGTACATTGGTTGTTGTCCTTTAGTGGAAGTACATCTAGTAGTAGTACATTGCGACACTTGTGATGAAAAGGAGAAATGAAATGTCTCGTAAACAGCATCAACAAAACCAACAATCTGATCAACAACAGCAGCAAAATGATCAGCAACAGCAACAGCAACAGCAACAGCAACAGCAACAGCAACAAGACCAAAAGAAACAGAAACAACAGCCACATCAACGAAATCAGCGTCAACAACATCATTAATAGGCTAAAGACTTTGTGAGTCAAAGTTCATTTGGCCGAACGATTTACTCATTGAACTAAATTTAAGATTTATACGTAGACGAGAAGGAGATGAATTTGTCTAAGAAAACCAAATCACTTAAAAAGGAAATTAAAGCGAGGTTGAACAAAATTTCAAAGCATAATTCTGCTCTGAAAAAATTAAAGAAAAAGCTGAAAAAAGCTTAGCCCATTCACTCTTTATCAAAATGAAAAGACCTATTTATATAGGTCTTTTCTTTGTATGCATGACTTTTGTATGTGTGAATGGTGATGCAGTTGAATGTCTTGTGATCGACCTAGACGGTATTTTTGCTCAATTTTGCTGTGCGAGTAAACCAAAAGAGTTGTAGTGTTCCAATGCAGAGTACGCATGCGGCCAAAATAAATTGCTGTGAATAATCAACACCGATTCGCTGTAAAAAACTAAAGCTTAAACCGCCAATCAATTGAATAGATGCAAAGCACAGGGTTGCAATACTCCAGAGCTTTTTATAGGCGCTACCATAGATTTGCAGAATGGTATAAGAGGTGAGAAAAACCACTGCCGGATTGAGCAAACCTGTAGCAAAAGAAGAAAAAAAAGTAAAAAATGGATGGATATTAATAATCGCTATAAAAATCGCGAAGACATAGCAGCTATATAAAATTTTAAGAGCACTGATATTTCCCTGTTTTTGTGCTAGGCAGTAAGCAGCAAATGCCCCTAAAGCACTCCCTAGACCATATAAAATCCAATTGAAATTGATCCCGATCGGGCTCAGGTGTAGGGTGTGAGTTAAATAGTCAATCCAAAATAATGAATGGGGCACGTAAGCAAAAGCACTGGTGCTATACACGATTAAGAGACAATAGAATATCCCATCAACTTTATGTTCTGCAGCTGAAATCGTGGTGAATGTTGTGAGCTGTGATTTAAAACCTTTTAAAAGCACGCTGAGTAAAATACAAATCAGGCTTGAAAAAGAAAATAAAATCAACCAAGCCCACTTTGTCGGCATTTGTTGGATGTAAGGCAAAAATAGCGTTGCCATTAACACCCCTAAGCCAATACCACTGAAACCAATAAAGTTGATTTTAAAGCGGTCTTGAAGCTGTGAACATTGGGCCACAACACTTGGGGAGAGGATCATTAGTAAGCCGCCGCTGATCCCTGAAATAACGCGCCAAGTGCTATACCAAAGTTCTGAAAAACCTGAAAATGCACAACTGAGTAAACTGAGTGTCCCTGCAATAGCTGCGAGTTGGATATAATTCACCATGCTTTTATTTTGGGGTAATTTCATGGCCCAAAATGCACCGATCAAGTAGCCGAGCAAATTGGCACTGCCTAAGATGCTGGCAAAACTTGGGCTCCAACCAAATGCTTCACGGGTTGAAGGGAGGAGTGCGGTATAGGAAAAACGTAAGATCCCGATGCCAAGGCACATGCTTAGACAGAGAAATAGGCTCAGTTTAATTTTGTTTGAGAACATCCTGTACTCATGTGTTTTTATGATTGGTTAAAAAATAACATGAATATGCTGTAGAAAAATCAACAGATCTTAAAGTTTTGACTAAGGTCTAAGCTCAAAATAAATTATTAAAAACTTAACTATTCAAAAAGATAGCTACGGTGTGAGTACAGTATAGAAATCAAATTTAAGCATACAGTAATAAAAAAACCGTACAGCACGTACGGTTTTTTTATTTTTAAAGCACTTATGAATTAACGCATTTTCGCCAAGAAACGACCTAAACGAGTCAGTGCTTCACGTAGTTCATTTTCAGCAGGCAAGAACACCACACGGAAGTGATCTGGTGTTGGCCAGTTAAAGCCCGTACCTTGAACCAAAAGTACTTTTTCAGCACGGAGGAAATCCAACATGAATTTCTCATCGTCTTGAATTGGGTAAATTTCAGGATCCAGTTTAGGGAAGCAGTACATAGCACCCTCTGGTTTAACACAAGACACACCCGGAATATCATTCAACATTTCCCAAGCAATGTTCCGTTGTTCATATAAACGGCCGCCCGGACGGATGAGATCATTAATCGATTGATAACCGCCTAAAGCTGTTTGAATCGCATATTGCGCTTGGTGGTTGGCACATAGACGCATTGAAGCCAACATGTCTAAACCTTCAATGTAGTCTAGCGCACGTGATTTATCGCCTGTAATTGCCATCCAGCCTGAACGGTAACCGGCAATTCGATACGCTTTAGATAAGCCATTGAATGAAATACATAGCTGATCGCCTGCTAAAGATGCAACAGAGACATGCTCAATGCCGTCATAAACGATCTTGTCGTAAATCTCATCAGCAAATAAAATTAAGTCGTATTTCTTCGCAAGAGCCACAATTTGCTCAAGCACATGACGTGGGTAAACCGCACCTGTTGGGTTATTCGGGTTAATCACCACGATACCGCGAGTATTCGGTGTGATTTTACTTTCCATGTCGGCAATATCTGGATACCAGAAATTTTCTTCATCACATTTATAGTGAATAGCTGTACCGCCAGAAAGGTTAACTGCCGCTGTCCAAAGCGGATAATCCGGCATTGGCACCAGCATTTCATCGCCATCGTCAAGCAAACCTTGCATCGCCATCACGATCAGTTCAGATACGCCATTGCCGACATACACGTCATTCACGTGCATGTTTAAGATGCCTTTTTGTTGATAATACTGACAAATCGCCTTACGCGCAGGGAAGATGCCTTTTGAGTCGGTATAACCAATTGCATTTGGCAAGTTTAATGCCACGTCGTTAATAATTTCTTGAGGCGCTTCAAAACCAAAAGGTGCGGGGTTACCAATATTTAATTTAATAATTTTATGGCCTGCCTCTTCCATCTCATTGGCCGCTCGCAACACTGGTCCGCGAATGTCGTAGCAAACATGCTCGAGCTTAGACGATTTCTTAATTTCGCGTGGGGTGTTAAACGTATTCGGCATTTTTATATTCTCGGAAAGAGTGGAGGTCACTTTTGCATAACGGTATAAATAGCTTTTAAATGTCTCGGTCGTTACTAAATCGAGATGATGTTCGTCTCTGAGTAAAGCAACTATTTTTTCATGCGTAAACCCTGCCTGTTGATATTGTTTGATCACGGGCAGCAGATTTTTAAAAATTACGCTCTTTTTCTGCGACATTTTTTAATCCTGAGCAAGAGTAGCGCTAAGATTATCACTAAAGTTGCTCACAAAAAAGCATTTAATTTGGCATTTTGCTTACCATTGATTTAGATTTGCTTACCTTTTGCTTTTTTTGGTCATTATATAGATTTTGTAAATTGTTGAATAAAGACTAGAAATTTAAGAATGAATGACGTAAATATAGGATTATCCTATTTTAAATACCACGATATAAAGGGACGTCATCATGGGAAAACTCAATAAAACAGAAAGAGAATGGCAAAGAGAATTGTCACCAGAAGAGTTTCGCATAACGCGTCAGAAAGGCACGGAGCAAGCTTTCACTGGAAAATATTGGAATACTAAACAAGCTGGTACTTATGTATGCCGTTGTTGCGGGGAACCGCTTTTTTCTTCTGAAACAAAATACGATAGCGGTTGTGGTTGGCCGAGCTTTTATAAGCCGATTGAACCTGCTGCGGTGGAAGAAAATGTAGATACGACACACGGTATGGTCAGGACAGAAATTGTTTGTCATCATTGTGACGCACATTTAGGGCATGTTTTTGCTGATGGCCCACAGCCGACTGGATTACGTTATTGTATTAATTCGGCATCCTTAGAATTAGAAACAAAAGAAAAAAATGATGAGGAAACTTATCCATGACAACTATTCACCAGTTTGAAGCAGAATTACTGGACGGAAGTAATAAATCCTTTGCAGATTATGAAGGTAAGGTTTTATTAATTGTAAATACCGCCAGCAAATGTGGGTTCACTCCTCAATTTGCAGGTTTGGAGAAAATTTACGAACAATATAAAGATCAAGGTTTGGAAGTTTTAGGCTTTCCATGCAACCAATTTGGCGGACAAGATCCGGGTTCGAATGATCAAATTGGCGCGTTTTGTCAAAAAAACTATGGCGTATCTTTCCCGATGTTTGCCAAAGTGAATGTAAAAGGCCCTGAAGCGCATGTGATTTTCCGTTACTTAACCAATAACTCGAAAGGTGTATTGGGAAATGGCATTAAGTGGAATTTTACGAAGTTTTTAATTGGGAAAAATGGTCAGGTCTTGAACCGCTATGCACCCACGACCAAGCCTGAAACCTTGAATGAAGATATTGAAAAAGCTTTGGCTCAGTCAAAATGATGTGAATCATTGGCTAAACTAAGGTTGATATAAAGGCGCGAAAGCGTCTTTATTTTTTTTTGGATGTTTTATACTGACGGCTCTTTATTTGAAGGTCATCACATTGTTTAAGCAGATGGTTAAACGTCGAATTTGTGTTTTAACGGTTTTTTTACCCGTATGTGTGGGTACAGCTTGGGCAGATAGCAATTTGAATGCTTCTGAATCTGCAGAAACTTCTGTTGATGCTATCAATCTAGACCGCACGACAGATGCTCAGGTCAATGCATTATTGCAATTATTAAAAACACCTGTAGAAGAATACCAACCTACGCGTGTTGCCGATGTAATTGATCCACATGTCAAACCGAAAATGTATGAAGTCTCTTGGGTGAATGCACCACAATATGTGCTATCTGCGTCTGAAATGAAAACATATAAGCATCCCGTCAAACTACAGCTCACCGTGATTGCTGCAACAGGCTATATTGTTAGCTCAAAACTCATTGCAAGTTCGGGCTCTAAAAGCTTTGATCAAAAAGTACAAAAATCCCTATTGGTTGCGCGACTTGAACCCATTCCGATGGTCGATAAAAATCTCAGTTATACCGTTGAACATGAATTTGCTATTCATCCACCTCAATAAGCCTATAGCAGAAGGCATATGTTAATCATTGTTCTAAGCTCCCCGAATGATCTGTCAATGTTTGGGTTTTCATCTGATAGATGAAGCTTGAAAATTGGTTTCATGAGTGGAAATTAAATGACTTAATCCTTGTGTATTTGATGAATGAAATCGCTCTTCGGCAAGCAGGTGGGTGTAATTCATTAAGTTGGGCTTAATAAAAAATTACAATTAAAAAATAAAAAGTAATAAATAAAAAGCATCGTAAAAGATGAAATGAAAGAATAAATGCTAATAATTATCATTTATTATGTGGGCGTATTTTCTAGGATCATTCTCCCAATGTTAAAAATGAAGCAGCTCTGTGTGATGATGGCGTGTGCTACACAAGGGTTCACATATGTTTATGCGAATGAAATCGCTGAAAAGGAACATCCCGCTGCCAATATCGATACTACTGAAGTTCAAACGCTAGAAGCCATTAATGTGGTCGTCAGTGCGGATGCTTCTGCAAATGGTTTAATGAAGCCTTATGCAGGGGGGCAAGTCGCCACAGGTGGTAAAGTGGGTATTTTTGGTAATCAGAAAAATTTAGAAACACCATTTAATATCACCAGTTATACCCAGCAATATATTCAAGACCGCCAAGCGAAAAGCGTCGGGGATGTGCTACAAGCAGATGCGGGTGTGCGTACGGCCAAAGGTTATGGGAACTTTCAAGAAGCTTATTTTATTCGTGGTTTTACATTGGCATCTGATGATACTGCATATAACGGCCTGTATGGCATATTGCCACGCCAATATATTCCAACAGAACTGTTTGAGCGGGTAGAAGTCTTTAAAGGCGCTTCGGCATTTTTAAATGGTGCAATCCCAGGTGGAACAGGAATTGGTGGTTCAATTAACTTACTTCCGAAACGTGCCAGTAATGATCCATTAACACGTGTGACGGTGGGTACAAACTTCAATGGTGCCTATGTGGCGTCGGATGTATCACGTCGCTTTGGGACAGATGATCAATTTGGGGTGCGGGTCAATACCGCTTACCATGATGGCGGAACCGAGATTGATCAAGAAAAGAAAACACTTGGATTGGCTTTGATTGCTGCGGACTACAAAGGAGAGCGTCTCCGCCTATCTGGTGATTTGGGATATAACAATAACCGCCTTTCAGAAAATCGACCAAGTTTACGTTTAACCAATGCGGTTACACAGCTTCCGAGTGCTGCTCAGTATGCTAATTATCATGGTCAAGCATGGACTTATTCAAACGAAGAAGATTTATTCGGAAGTGTACGCGCTGAATATGACTTAACCGATGCAACGACAGCCTATGCAGCATATGGTTTTCGCAAATCAGAAGAAGCCGGTGTTTACTCAAGTCAACAATTAAGTGATACTGCAGCAGGAACGGCAAAACTTTCTGCATCGATGATTCCACGTAAAGATCGTAATCACTCAGCAGAACTGGGTGTGAAAACTCAATTTGAAACAGGTGCTTTAAAACATCAAGTGGTCGCTTCTGGTTCTTTATATCGTGCAGATAAACGCTATAGCTATGGTTATGCCACCAGTTTGAATGATAATTTTTATGATCCGATTTACACCGAAGATTCAAACATTGATAAATGGTTGGGGGTAGAAGGGACTTATCCGAAAGCGGGTGTCAGTACCTTGAAAAGTTTTGCCTTGGGCGACAATATTTCGATGTTAGATGATCGTTTGACCCTCATGCTTGGTGCGCGTTATCAGGAAGTTGATCAAGACGTATATTCTTACGGAACCTATAAATACAATATTAATAAAAATCAGCTTACTCCGGCATTGGGCGTGAGTTATAAATTAACGCCTGAATGGTCTATGTATGCCAATTACATCGAAGCTTTGGTTCAAGGCGAAGCGATTTTGGATAGTGAAGGTAATAACTTTATTGCCGATCCATTTGTCTCGAAACAAAAAGAACTGGGCGTGAAATATGAAAATGGCTTGATTGGCGGAACATTGAATTATTTCTATACAGATCGCCAAAAAGCCTCAGTGAATAGCTCAGGGACAGCACAAATCAGTCAAGCGACGAATATTCACCAAGGGCTTGAATTTAATGCCTATGGTCAATTAACAGATTCAATCAAAATATTGGGCGGCGTAACTTGGATTGATACCGAACAAAAAGACACATACCAAGGTTTATTTGATGGACATCGTGTGATCGGTGTGCCGGAGTTCCAAGCCAATGTCGAAGCGGATTGGAAACTACCGATTGAACAAGATGTTAGTGTAAATGGGCGCGTTGTATATACGGGTTCAACTTATGCAAACAATGCCAACACATTGAAACTTAAAGATTGGACACGTATAGATTTGGGTGCAAACTATAAAACGCAAATCAAGAATGTACCCACCAGTTTGAATTTTAGTGTGACTA
Source organism: Acinetobacter sp. YH12096 (assembly GCF_013419215.1). NCBI lineage: Bacteria > Pseudomonadati > Pseudomonadota > Gammaproteobacteria > Moraxellales > Moraxellaceae > Acinetobacter > Acinetobacter sp. YH12096. The sequence goes on from NZ_VPAM01000001.1 coordinate 16,089, forward strand.
ATGTTTTAGATAAAGACTATTGGGCCTCTGCATCGGTGAACGACTATACGTATTTGTCACTGAGCGAACCTCGAACATTTAAATTGAGTGCTACATTTGATTTCTAATGGTTTTCAATGATTTCTCAATAATTGTTTATAAATAATTATTGCTAGATGATTAGCTTTGAATGATTGTTAAGAAATGACTCAAATAAAAATGCCCCCAAATCTGGGGCATTTTTTGTTTTAAGCAAAACGCTTTAAATCAATTAAAGTACTGCTTTTAAGCGACGAATGACTTCTTCACATTGGGCAATATCAGCAACAAGGGCTAACCGGACATGGTTTTCACCCGGATTACCTTGTGCCGTATCACGCGATAAATAACGGCCTGGAAGCACTTTAACGTGTGCTTTTTCCATGAGCATTTTGGCAAAGCTTTCATCATTATCCACTTTTAACCAGTAGTAGAACCCTGCATCAGGTTTTTGTAATGGTAGTAGGTGACCCAGTTCGCGTTGGAATAATTCAAATTTTGCACGGTACTGGACGCGGTTTTCTTCGACGTGTGCTTCGTCATCCCAAGCTGCAATTGAAGCTAACTGGTGTTGAACAGGCATCGCAGCGCCATGATAAGTACGGTATTGTAAATAAGGTTTTAAAAGCGCAGCATCACCTGCAACAAAGCCAGAACGCATACCCGGTAAGTTAGAACGCTTAGACAGTGAGTGGAATACCACGCAGTTCTTATAATCATCACGGCCTATTTCAGCACAGACTTCAAGCAGACCAACAGGTGCTTCATCAAACCAAAGCTCTGAGTAGCATTCATCAGATGCAATCACAAAATTATATTGGTCAGACAGTGCAATCAGTTTTTTAAACTGTTCTTTAGAAAGTACCGCACCTGTAGGATTACCCGGTGTGCAGACAAACAGTAAAGCGGTTTTTTCCCAAACTTCAGCTGGCACAGCGTCAAAGTCGCCAAGGTAGTTATTTTCTTCTGTACAGTTAATGAAGTAAGGTTCTGCACCCGCAAGTAAAGTTGCGCCTTCATAGATTTGGTAGAACGGATTTGGCATCACCACATATGGGGCATCTTCACGTTTAATCAAAGCTTGTACAAACGAGAAGATCGCTTCACGTGTACCAGACACAGGCAATACGTTGGTGTCTGCACTGATGCTATTGAGTTTAAAGCGACGAGTTAACCAATTTGCAATGCTCGTGCGAAGCTCAGGTAAACCCTTGCTGTTTGGGTAAGTAGATAAGTGTTGAAAATTATCAATAATGGCCTGTTTCACAAACTCCGGTGCAGGATGCTTTGGTTCACCAATCGATAGTGGAATCAAAGGTAAATCTGCTGGTTTCACATCTTGAAATAGCTTATTCAGCTTTTCAAATGGATAAGGGTGCAATAATGACAAACTGGAGTTCATGGAATGGATACCGATAATTTAAGTTAATGATGACTACAAACCTGATTCGATGCTTCATCGAGTGCTGACTTTAACTGTGCAGCAAACGTTTCCGCTTCTGAATCACTCATAGGTGAGCCATCTTTTTTAGTGACATAGAAAATATCTTCAGCACGTTCACCGAGCGTTGCAATTTTCGCAGAGTGAATATCTAGACCTTGCATCATAAATAAACCACCAACTTTAGCAAGTAAGCCCGGATGGTCAAGTGTCGCAATTTCAACCATATTTTGTTGAAGTGCTTCATTGAAAGAAATACTCACGGTATTTTCAATATCAAAATGACGCAGTTGACGTGGGATACGACGTTGCATCAGGCCTGGATACTTGTCAGATTGGCTCAAGGCTTGTTTGAGTGCTTCAATAACAGTTTGCTCACGTTCAGGATCTGTTAATAAAGTGCCAAAACGGTCAAGTACAACATAAGTGTCCAAACTAAATGCAGTGGATGCAGTGATAATTCGAGCATCCTGAACATCTAGATTCATTCTGTCCAAAATAGCCACTGTGGTCGCAAACAAGTTAGGTTGATCTTGAGTGTAAATAAAGATCTGTACCGCATCTTGTGCAAATTTGCGATGTGCTCGCATCATCACCAATGGTTCTGCATTATTGCCATGTTTTAAAATGGCGCGCGTATGCCATGCGATTTCATCGGCAGATTCTTTCAGGAAATATTCATCACCGAGTTCTTGCCAAACAGTTTCTACATCGTAGAGCGAAAAATCGTTGACTAATAGTTCACTGGCCGCAAATTTAGTGTCTTCGATCAGCATTGGATAATCTACAGGACGACCCAAACCAGAACGAATCACATCACGCGCTTGTGTATACAGTTGGCGCATGAGGGATGCACGCCATGTATTCCAAAGTGTCGGATTGGTTGCGTTGATATCAGCAACTGTCAAGGTGTAGAGATAGTCGAGATGCTCCATATCGCCCATTTTCTCAGCAAATTCTTTCACCACATCTGGATCGGAAATGTCTTTTTTCTGAGAAGTAACGGACATCAATAGATGGTTTTGAATCAACCATGCGACAAGGTTGCATTCACGTTCAGTAAACCCATGGGTACGGCAGAATTTAATTGCATCTGCTGCACCAAGTTCACTGTGGTCACCGCCGCGACCCTTGGCGATATCATGGAAAATTGCCGCTAAATAAACAATGTCACGGCGCGCCAGTCGTTGGAATACGGAGCTAACGACAGGGAAGTCCTTAGCAAATTCAGGCTCTTTAAAACGGTTTAAATTACGTAGTAGTAATAGGGTATGGGCATCGACAGTGTAAATATGGAACAAGTCATATTGCATGAGTCCCATGATTTGCCCAAAGGCAGGAATATAGTTGCCGAGCACGCCATAACGTTTCATCGCCACCATGGTGTCGTATAAACGGTAGGGTGAGCGAATGATCGCCATAAATAAGGCTTGATGTGCAGGATTGTCACGGAAGTTCTGATCAATACGTTTTGCTGCAAGTGACAATAGACGTAAAGTTCGGGCACGAATCCCTTCAATTTCTGGACGATTCGCCAAGAGGTAGAAAATTTCTAGAATAGCACTTGGATTTTCAGAAAAAATTTTATGATGCTGCACCGCCAATTTGCCATCAACTAATTTGAAGTTAGCATTGATCTCTTCAATTTTACGTTCATAGTCAGGCAAGCGCGGTGTGATGACCGATTCATTGAAATAAGCCAAGAGCATTTCATTTAACGTCGTCACTTGCTGAGCGCTACGGTAGTAACGTTTCATGAACTGTTCGATTGGATAATTCGGTGATTTACCTTCTTCACGTTGATAGCCAAATTTAGCGGCAATGTCACGTTGATAATCAAACAATAATCGGTTTTCGTCGCGCTTGGTTAAGCGATGTAAATGATGACGGATTTCCCAAAGAAAGCTTTCTGTTTCTTCAAGAACGCCAAGTTCAAACTCTGAAATAAAACCTAGATGTACAAGGTCATAGATGCGATTGACACGGAAATGACGCTTTGCAATCCATCCGATTTGGTTGATATCACGGATACCACCGGGCGCATTTTTAATATCGGGTTCTAAGTTGCTTTCGGTATTGTTATGTTGAGCATAGCGTTTTGCTTGCTCTTGCATTTTTGCATCATAGAAGGTTTTATCCGTCCATGTCTGCGATACGATACGGCGTGGCCATTTGGCTAGGTGTTCATTGCCCACAATCAAACGTGCTTCGATCAGCGCTGTTGCCACAGTTAAATCATTGGTGGCTTGAGCAACACAATCATTAATAGTACGTACACTGATGCCCGGTTTGAAATTACCAACATCCCAAAGAGTTGAAATAAAGCTGGAGATGAGTTTTTCTTGTTCTGGGCTGATTTCATCTTCAGACAAAATCATGATATCGACATCGGAGTAAGGCAGCATTTCGCGGCGACCATAGCCACCGACAGCAAATAAACCGAGATCGGTTTGGTCGAGTTCAGCATGTGTCCATAAGAACTTTAAGGCTTCATCGATTAGATTCGATCGAGCCAAAATCACATCACGAATCGACTGTCCATTTTCAAAACATTCCTGTAGCTGATTTTCAACATCTGAGCGCCATTGGTTAATCGCCTGAATGTCGTGGTTACTTTTAATGTAATTCAGCAGAGGAAGCGTATTGATCATGAACAGTGGTCCGTTAAGGTGTTACAAACTTAGTTTTGTTGAACACTGACTTGTTGTGCAGCATGTTGAGCAAGTTCACGCGCATGATCTGTGGTTTCAGCACGTGCTGTTGCTACGCCCATACGGCGACGTTTAAAGCCTTCTGGTTTACCAAAGAGGCGTAAATCGGTGTCTGGATTAGCCAAAGCAAGATTTAAGCCAGTAAATGATAAATTGGTATCATCCACGCCTGCATAGATGACTGCGCTCGCAGCAGTACTGTGTCGAGCAGTATTCACAGGCAGACCAAGAATGGCACGTGCATGCAGTTCGAATTCGCTTTGGAATTGCGATGCAAGCGTGACAAGGCCTGTATCGTGTGGACGAGGTGATACCTCACTAAACCATACTTTATCGCCTTTGACAAACAGTTCCACCCCAAAAATGCCACATCCACCTAATGCAATGGTTACTTTATTGGCAATACGCTTGGCTTCCTCTAAAGCAAGAGCAGTCATGAGTTGTGGCTGCCAACTTTCTACATAGTCACCAGCGTCTTGGCGGTGGCCAATCGGGTCGCAAAATGATGTTTCAATTTCACCTGTTTCTGCATTTTTTGCACGAACAGTCAGCAGGGTGATTTCAAAGTCAAAGTCAATTTGTGATTCCACAATCACTGTACCTTGATTTACACGTCCACCTGTTTGTGCATATTCCCAAGCAGCATCGACTTCATCAAAGCTTTTTACACGTGACTGTCCTTTACCCGAAGACGACATGACAGGCTTAACAAAGTTTGGATAACCAATGTCATCGCATGCAGCACGGAACGCTTCAAGGGTATTGGCAAATCGGTAGGCTGAAGTCGGGAGTCCAAGCTCTTCGGCAGCTAGACGGCGAATCCCTTCACGGTTCATCGTCAGGTTGACAGCTTTTGCAGAAGGAATGACAGTGGCAATATTTTGTTCTTCGATCTCGACTAAAACTTGAGTCGCAATAGCTTCAATTTCAGGAACAATCAAATGAGGCTTCACTTGAGAAATTAAAGCTTTAAGTGCCTCAGGATCTGCCATATTTAAAGTATGAGAAAAATGTGCAACTTGCATGGCAGGAGCATGGTCATAACGATCGGCAGCATGAACTTCTACACCCAAACGTTGCAATGAAATCACAACTTCTTTACCGAGTTCACCAGAACCTAACAGTAAGACTTTATACGCTGAAGACTGAAGTGGAGTACCAATAGTGACGCTCATGTAAATCATCCATGCTTGATTTTATGGGAATTTAAGCATAGCAGAACTTGTTCGAGAGATAAGAGAGTGTTCACATAAATAAATGATATTGTCCAACAATTTTTTTTATATCTTTATGGGGGCGTTCGCTTAATTATGTACCTGCGAAAATCTTTAAATAGTGGTGTTTATTTGTTTTTATTTAAATTCACTTTAAATATGCCAGCATTTTTTACAGATGCAGGGAATGGCTCAATATCCAAATTTGCACATTGAAGCGCACGGAGCTGCACAGATATTTGACGGAAGTTGGGCCAGTATAGCAATCCGAGCAGTGGTACGGCGCATATACATAAAATCAATATTAAGCCAATTAAAATGGCAGTGAAATAGAGTGCGTCTGCAACTACCGATAGAATGTGAAATGATGAATTGAGCCATGAACTGAGGCTAAAAATGCACAATAGAAAAATCAATAAAAAACCCGCCAGCTGCAGAAAATTGCTGAACAGGCGGGGCATCGATATGTGTGAAAACATCAGGCGGCGTGGATGTAAGTGCAGAATCTGCTGTGTGTAGTTATATAAGCCCACAATCGTCTTTTGCTGATTTTTCTCTATATAAATGGCGCGGATCTGATCTGCAGGTTGGTAATGTACAGCGCAGAAATTACCACTGAACAGCTGGCTTTGAATGAAGCATTGAAAATATGTACTTTCGATGGGTTTTTGCAGTCCCCAACTCAATTCAGATGGTTGTCTAGAATGAATATAAATTTTGCCTTGAATACAATGGTACTTTGCCATCTATGGGGTTTCGCTAGATTTTTTATGTTATGCGTTGACTATCTCATAAATATTGCTAATTAAAAGGCACAGGCTGAAGAAGCTTGTGCTTGAGGTTTTTATTTGGATTGTCGCTGACTCAGCTTTAGAGATGAAAAGGTATATAGGTATAGACTAAGCCGTAAGTCAGTGCCGCAGTCAGTGTAGCAGGGACAATTTTTTTAAACTTGAAATACAAGCCTGCAAGCACAGCAAATCCAACTAACATGGCAAAGCTTTTATTTGGAGTTTCAAGCAGCGGCGGTAAGGTTGCAACCACCAACATTGAACTAATTGCGGCAATACCAATCGAGCCCAAAGCGATTTTGAGCCATAAAGAACCACGCTGCTGTGAACCTTGCTGAAATTTCTGAATTACAAAGAATGGCCCAAACCGTGATGCAAAATTCGCAATCCCGACCAAGATCCCGACCAGGATAATTTCTAGATTCATGATGCTTCACCCATATGTTCAGGATCAGGTTTTTTTAAGACATAATGTTTGAATAAACCGGCAAAAATACCAGAAGAAATACCGATAAAAATCGCAGCAGACAAGTCGATAAAGTAGCAGGCAATCGCAGAAACAATAATTGTAACCGTGACCACAAATGTATGTTTTTTCTCAAATGCGGCAAGTAAAAAGCTTAAAAACAATGCAGGCAGCAGGAAGTCGAGTGCGGCTTGTAAAAATTGTGGAAGGTTGCTGACTTGATCGGCAAATAAACCGCCTAAAAATGAGCCTGTTGCCCATGACAGCCAACTAAATAAGCTGAGTCCTAACATCCAAGATTCTGACCATTCTTGACGACGTTGCGACAGTTTAATCATACCTGATGCAAAAACTTCGTCGGTTAAACCCCAAGCCCAAACTGCCGTTTTCTTTAAATTGAGTCGGTCTTGAATCAGGTTTTGTAAAGCAGGACCGTAGAGCAAATGGCGTATATCGAGAGCAATCACAGTGAGTGCAGTCATCCAAATAGATGTTCCACTTCCCAGTAACGCAACGACGAGAAACTGACTGGCACCTGCATACATAGAACAAGATAAAAATAAGGCTTCCCACGCAGTGAAACCAAATTGAGTCGCAGAAACCCCAAATGCAAAAGAAACAGGAAGATAGGTAAAGATAATGGCTTGACTATCTTTAGCACCTTGCCAAAAACCCGCAGGCTGAACTGTAGGAAGTTTGTGCTCAGACACGACACACCTTTGAAAGAGTTGAACAACAGGTCAAATGATGATTGAGTATTGTACTCGAATTCACTAGCATATTGCCGAATATGTTTGCTGAAATGAGCCGGATATGCAGAGGTTAAAGATGCGTGGGATACTGATTGTTTCATTATTGAGCAGCACGGTGTTGTTGCAGGCCTGTGGTAATGATGGAGCTGAACAAGCTCAAGTCGAAATTAAAGCAGCACCTAAATTAACCAATGATGCAACGGAGTATGCTGCCAAAGCTTGGGCATTTATCAATGAAGTCGATCCGATTGTTTATGCAAAGCAAGTTGATCAGATGGAAGAGAAAGTCCGTGTTCCAGCGCGTAAATTGAGTACGGAATGGCGTATCAATGTCAAAATGACCGATTCTGTGACTGAAGGAAAATATGCACTGTGTCGTAAGGCTTTGACAAGTCTAGAAATTTGGGCACGTGAAAGTATTGATCAGAGTTCGGCTGTTGCACAGAAGCAAGCTGATTATGAGCGTGATAAAAATCAATGCAAAGGTGCGATTGAAAACCCTGAATTCGGAAATACCGATCCGAAAAAAGTAGGCGTTTAATCCGATCAAAGCAGTGAATTTTCACTGCTTTTTTTGGAAAGTATCAAAAAACAAGAATAAATCTATAATAGAGGATTGGAAAATTCTCCTCAAAGTATCGCTATTTCATATAAAAAATTAAATCAGTGCGCTGCCGTAGTATTGAGCTAAATTTCAAATTGCATGGTTGTTTTCTGAAGTTAAATAGATAAAAAGCATTGATTATTAAATACATAATTATTTTTTTATAAAGACTCATTGATAAAAAGCACTCCATTTTAGAACGCTAGTCGTCTGTCTTTTTCTTAAATTAATATCTTTAAAATATTAATAATACAAAGTATAGATAATGTGATAAAAAATTAAAATTATCATTATTTGATAAAATATGTAAAAATTACTGCGTAAAAGATGAAGTGTGTAAATTAAAGACGTTGAATAGGTGATTAAGATGAAAAAAACATTAATGATGTTATCGGTTTTGGCTGTTTTGACTACAGCGCTCAATGCACAAGCAGCGACTGAAGACAAATCAGAAGCATCAACTCAAGAAGTTGCAGCATGTACAAATGGTTTTGACAGTGTAAATGTTTGCAAATTATTGTCTTGATCAAAACTCAATAAAGCGAAGTGCTACAAATAAAAGCAAAATAACTATAAAGAATCATTCTGGTGCAATTAAATGCACTTATTTAAATCACAAATGTCAGACATCATGCACAGGAAGTGCATGAGCAATCTGATGTAACTCCGCTAGATCTAAAATTTCAATTTGTTTAAACGCAACACGAAGGACCTGCATTTTTTCCAATTGCTGAAGCTCCTGATTGACTGATTGTCTTGAGCAATTCATCAGTTGCGCAAGTTGTTCCTGCGAGATATGTATGGTGTGTTGCTCAATTTCCAAATGATTTCCATATCCATTTAAAATAAACAGCAGACGCTGTGCGAGACGTTGACTTAAACTTTGCGTTTGTAAGGCTATGAGTTCCATAAAGGCATAGCGAAGTTTTTGACTGGTGAGCTGGGCAATATGAAACCAAAACTCAGGGTGTTGTTGTAATAATTGCTGAATTGCTTGAGCCGGTAAGTGTAATAAGGTGGACTTTTTGGTACAGATGGCATCGTGAGAACGTGGTAATTGGTCAACCAAGGATATTTCGCCAAACCACATAATCGGCTCAGCAATGGCGGCAATCGCTTCTTTGCCATGAATATCAATATAGCCTAAGCGAACTGCGCCTTCTAAGACCGCATACATACCATTAAAACGCTGTCCTGATAAAAAAACGCGTGCGTCTTTTTCGAAAGCTAAGGTTAAGGCATGGCGGCAGATAAAGTCTTGGAAGGAAAGATTTAAGCCTGAATACCATACATTTTTATTGAGTTGATGCACATATTGAGCGTCCAGCACAGCATATCCTTATTTTTTGGTCCAACTTGTCTATTAGCTGACAACTTTATTGATGCATTTTTTATATAGTGAAATGAGTAAATGAACAAGGAGTAAGTTAATGAGCAAACTTGAAAGACTGCTAAGCCAGTATGCAGCATATCATTTAGATCGAAAAAATGTGCTAACGCATTTTGTGGGTATTCCGCTTATTGTGTTTTCGATTATGTGCCTAACAGCACGAGTAGGGCTAATGATTTCAGGTTTTGAACTGACCCTTGCATTGTTGTTGATTATTGCCAGTGTAATCTATTACCTGAGTTTAGATAAAATTTTCGGTTTGATTATGCTTTTGGTGTTTGCGGTTACGTATCCCTTAGCCTTGATGATCGCAAAGATGAGCCTCATGTCATGGTTGATCTGGAGTGTGGGGATCTTTGTGGTGGGTTGGATCATCCAATTTATCGGTCATTATTATGAAAAGAAAAAGCCTGCGTTTATGGATGATGTCATTGGCTTGGCAATAGGGCCTTTATTTGTCCTAGCAGAGTTTGTGTTTCTACTAGGCTTTCGTAAAGAGCTTGAACAACGCATGCTGACAGAAGCAAGAAGACAGCGCGCAGAGATGGATGCAAAAGCATTACATATTGCTCACCCATAAATGATTTGAATAAAAAAGCCGGATAATTCCGGCTTTTTTTTGCGCGATGTATTGATTCTCAACTGTTTAGGATTTCACAGCAGTTTTATGTTGTTCCACTGCCACCTTTTGTGCAGCGATTTTTGCTTTTGCGTCAGTATTTGCAGCTTTGGCAGCATGGGCTGAAGTTTTAGCTTCTGATTTTGCTTGTGTTGCAAGATGCTGTGCTTGAGCTGCATCATGTTTTGCTAATTTTTGATTATGTTTCACTTTGCTCTGAGCCAATTGGCTGGCTTGTTTTGCATCGTGTCGAGCGACTTTTGCATCATGCTGCGCAGCTTGTGCTGCATGTGTAGCAGTACGTTCCTGATGTTTTGCATCTTTAGCAATGGAAACACAAGTACCACCTTTATGGTTTGCACCTGTACCACCTGTAAGTGTGGTGCCTTGTGGACATGCAAACGCAGTTGCACTAAGCATTGTAAAGATACCTGCTGTTAGAATTGTGCTGATTTTTTTCATTGCTATTGTTCTATGAAAATAGGCATTAGTGCCTATGAGTAAATTTATAGCAGAACGGTAGAGATTTAAGTCGTTGCACTGTGGTGACTCAGCAACCAAATCATGTATTCGTGTCGATATAATTTTGTTTTTAAGCAGGTTTTAAGTTTTTAAATATGCTTATTTTTTGGCTTCATCATTTGCCTAAAATTAAAGAAGCCAGCAAATTGCTGGCTTCTTATGGGTGCTGTTTTATACGTTAAAACGGAAGTGTAAAACATCGCCATCTTGAACGATGTATGTTTTACCTTCTAAACGCCATTTACCTGCTTCTTTAGCGCCAGCTTCACCATTGTATTGAACGAAGTCGTTGTAGGCAACACATTCAGCACGAATAAAGCCTTTTTCGAAGTCAGTGTGAATCACACCTGCAGCTTGAGGTGCAGTTGCACCAATTTTTACTGTCCAAGCACGAACTTCTTGTACACCCGCTGTGAAGTATGTTTGAAGACCAAGTAAGCCATAACCTGCACGAATAACTACGTTTAGACCAGGTTCTTCCATGCCTAAAGCTTCAAGGAATTCAGCACGATCTTCATCTTCAAGTAATGAAATTTCTGCTTCGATTTGGTTGCAAAGGGGAACCACAATTGCATTTTCTTCAGCAGCTAATTTTTGCACTGCTTCTAAGTGAGGGTTATTTTCGAAACCATCTTCTGCAACGTTGGCAATATACATGGTTGGTTTAAGGGTTAAGAAGCCATAACCACGCACCAATTTACGTTCATCTTCATCAAGGTCAGCTGCACGCGCAGGTTTACCTTCATCCAGTAAAGGTAAGATTTTGTCTAAAACAGCTTTGGTCGCAATCGCTTCTTTATCGCCACCTTTTGCAGATTTTGCTAGACGTGTAATTGCTTTAGAAACAGCTTCTAAGTCAGCAAGTGCAAGTTCAGTGTTGATTGTTGCGATATCGTCAAGTGGATCAATTTTGCCATTTACGTGAATGACATTCTCGTCTTCAAAACAACGTACAACATGTGCAATAGCATCCGTTTCACGAATGTTAGCTAAGAATTGGTTACCAAGCCCTTCACCTTTAGATGCACCAGCAACAAGACCTGCGATATCCACAAATTCCATCGTGGTTGGGACAACACGTTGTGGGTTTACAATTTCAGCAAGTTTATCCATACGTGGGTCAGGTACAGGTACGATCCCAGTATTTGGCTCAATTGTACAGAATGGGAAGTTTTCAGCAGCAATCGCAGCTTTGGTTAATGCGTTGAAAAGCGTTGATTTACCAACGTTCGGCAGGCCGACAATACCACAGTTAAAACCCATGAAATAACTCACAAAGTATTATAAAAAAATTGTGGATGATTTTACATGAAAGCCATAATAAAGTCAGGTGATATGGGCAGGAGAATGTATATCTTATTGAATCGCGCTGAGATCGAGATGAATTCACGTCTGAATAAAGCTTAAGTTGCACTACGGATGCAGAATAGGTGCAAAAATGACATTGTGTTTCAATAACACAGTGACTAAAGTATCCCTATAAAATTACTGGGTTTTATAAACCACAGTTACAACAAAAACTTGGAGCATTTATGCGAACTCTCTACCAGTTTCCACTCTCACATTTTTGTGAAAAGGCGCGCTGGTTACTCGATCACAAAGAGTTGGATTATGTGGCTCATAATTTAATGCCGGGTGTGCATCGTGCATTTGCACAGCTTAAAACAGGGCAAAACAAATTACCGATTTTACGTGATCAAGATCATTGGGTTGCAGATTCAACTCAAATCGCCTTTTACTTGGATGCGACCTACCCCGAACATAGTCTGATCCGTCCAGATGTCAAACTGCGTGAAGACGCTTTAGAAATTAATGAACTCTCCATTGAGTTAGGCCAACATGTGCGCCGTTGGGGGTTGGCACATGTATTAAATGAAAGTGAAGAATCACTTGATATTTTAATTGGTGAAAAAGGCTATTTACGTCAGTTTGAAAAATATTCAAAACCGATTATAAAGGCACTGGTTTCTAAGGGTTATCAATTAGATACAGATAAGGTTGCGGCTTCACGTGAGCGACTGGATGAAATTGTGGTTGATTTAAATCAACGTCTGATTGAACAAGGTGGGCGTTATTTTGTGGGCGACCGATTAGGTTTAGCCGATATTGCGGTGTGTTCAATGTTAGCGCCGTTATTAGAGGTTGTCGGAACGCCGTGGGAAAAAGAGCATGGCGAAACCTTGTCAGAAGAGTTCAAAGCTTATAAAGCCTATTTGAGCGATTTGCCTTTAGGTCAATATGTACAACGCATATACCAAACAGAACGGAATGCACGGGTAGATTGGCGTGGTGTATAAGCCCTTTATATAAAACTTTGCGTCATACTGCTTAAAAAAAGCGCGCCTAATGGCGCGCTTTTTTTAAGCCACTTAATACTTACTTGGTAATATAAAAAATCAAACCGTGATGAAAAAACATTCATTTAAACACGATATATATGCAAATTATTATGTTCATAATGCATATGAGCTTTATTATTTTTAATAAATCATGCTATACATGAGAAAACTTGCACATAAATGCTGATTTTAAAACTTAAAATAACATTGAAAATGACAACAGGTGTTTGATGAATCGGGATCATCAGCACTGTTTTCAAAAATGGCTGGAGTAGACTGATGGAACTAGACCGTTTTGATAAACAAATTTTAGAAATTTTGACCCATGAAGATGTCAATTTAAATGAACTGTCAGAGCGGGTGAATTTATCGGTCAGTTCAGTTCATCGTCGGATCAAACAATTGATTGATCACAATATTATCAGTGGTCTGAAACGTGAAATTAATTATCAAAAATTGGGCTTTAGTTTGCATGTGCTGCTACAGGTGTCCTTAAGCAAACATGATACAGATACTTTTGCTAAATTTTTAGAAGCATTAGAAAGTATTCCAGAAGTCATTAATGCATTTTTGGTGACAGGGCAGTCTGCCGATTTTATTGTGGAAGTCGTTGCACGGGATATGGAAAACTATAGTGAAATTTTACTCAAGCGCATTGGTAAAATTGAACACGTAGTTGCATTACATTCGAGCTTTGTAATTAAACAATATAATGTTTTTAACTGTAATGGCTTATTAAATAAGGTTTAAATGCAGCCCTCATATATAAACTCAAACAGTTGAAAGCTAGGCAATAAAAAACGCACCGAAGGGTGCGTTTTATACTTCACTCGATTGAATTATAGAGCTTCTAACTCAGCCATTACTTCATCGGTGAATTCAACGTTGGTATATACGTTTTGAACGTCGTCAAGATCTTCAAACATATCAATCATTTTGATGATTTTTTTCGCTTGTTCGATATCTGAAATTAACGCTTTAGTTGAAGGGTTCATCACCACTTCGGCGTTATCAGATTTTAAACCTGCTGCTGCTAGCGCATCCTGAACTTCACCGAAAGTTTCCGGTGTAGTGATAACTAAAATTTCTTCTTCGTCCACTTCGATGTCTTCAGCACCCGCTTCTAAAGCGATGTCCATGATTTGATCTTCTAAAGAAACATCTTCAAAAGTAATCTCACCACGTTTGGTAAACATATAAGCCACTGAACCTGCAGTACCTAAATTACCATCAGTTTTAGAGAAACAGTGACGAACGTCAGGAACAGTACGGTTCAAGTTGTCAGTCATTGTTTCAATGATGACAGCAACACCACCAACGCCATAACCTTCGTAAGTGACTTCTTTTAGATCAGCATTTTCTTCACCGCCTACACCACGTTGGATTGCACGGTTAATGGTGTCACGTGTCATGTTTGCAACTAATGCTTTTTCAACAACAGCACGTAAACGTGGGTTAGACGCTACATCACCGCCGCCTAAACGTGCAGCTGTCACGATTTCACGGATAAATTTTGTGAATACTTTAGCGCGGCTCGCATCTTGTTTTGCTTTACGATGCTTAGTATTAGCCCACTTGGAATGACCCGCCATGCGAAATATGCTCCTTGTAGATTGGCCTTATGCCTATCAAATTGAGCAAATTCTACCATAATGGCTTTTTTGTGTGAAAGTACTGGATTTCAGGAATTGAGTAGTTGAAAAAAAAATATCCAAATTTGAGAAAATAATGCGAAATGTCTAAACGCTCGTACTGTAATTTTTCTTATGATGAGAATTGGGCTGAAAGGAGCGAGGTGATCTTGTTATAAAAGGAAGATATAAATGTACAATGCATGGAGCACGATACATTTATATCTTTAAGTACGTATATCTTAAAAAAACGTGAATGGCACTTAGTCTTTATTTTTAGGTTCTGGGATCACGATGTCTAAACCTACTTTATCTTTATAGAGCTGCTTAATTAAAGCTAAATCGTGATCGAGGTCAGTTGGGTAAATCTTACCGAAAATACCGCCTTGTTTGGTTTTTGAGTTGGCATACATTAATACAATTGGCACACCTGCAGCTTTAGCAATATACCAAAAGCCTGTGCGAATCGGTTTTCGTGCTTCACCACGTTCTGCTCGTGTCGCTTCTGGAGCAATGACTAAATTAAATTTTTCATTGGCTTCAAAATGCTCAACCATTTGAGTCACGATGTCTTTATTGGCTTTACGGTCTACAGGAATACCGCCAATCGCTTCAAGAACAGGTTTAAATGGACCTTTAAAGAGTTCTTTTTTAATCAGCGTGTGAATTTTAATGTCGTAAATTTGGCAAAGGGCCAGTGAAAGAACAGCATCCATCATTGAGGTGTGTTCAAAGCCGACGATCACTTGTTTATTTTCTAAAACATCAGGCTCTACGTGGTATTTCCAGCCTGCCAATTTAAATGCAGATTCGCCAATAAACTTTTTCAACATAGTCGGTGGTACGGTGATTTTAAAAAGGTGTAATTTCTGCTTGTTTGGATCATCAGTCAAGAGGATTTAAGTGAGCTTTGATCTGAATTATGCATATATTTCAAATCGGAATAAGAAGGGGGGATTGAAGAATTATACTTTTTAGCAATAAATCGGTTAAATTTTATATAGCAAAGCTATCATCATAGATAAAAATACTCTTAAAAATTTGCTAAATATGGCTAGGCAACGTCAGAAATTCTTATTAGACTTTTGTCGTAGGTTAAAATTTTTAACCTGTTGGTCTTAACTCGTTTTCTAACGGAGAACTCAAGCATGATTTATTTAACTGCTGTGTTATTCGCTGTTGCTATGTTTGCTTTGATTGTTATTTGGTCAATTGTTGAGTTTTATTTGGACTTAAGAAAGCCTGAACAGGTTGAGTCTTAATATTTGTGCTTTTAAAGTGTGAAATATATAGTATTTCTAAATGTCATGAATCAAAAAACATTTGCTTATAATGAATAAAATAATACCTTTTAAGTATAACAAATCGTGACTTTATTTAAGGGTATCTAGAACTTAAGCTTTTAAATTTTTCTTGAATGTATTTCTTTATAACCTACTTCTCGTATTAACCAATCGTAGCTTACTCAAGTTGACTTGAAGTTTTGTACGTATCTATATGTTATCTGCCATATCTTTTAAAGGCTTAGACAAACTTTACTTAGCTTTTAACATTAAAAAACCCCTCACGATTAATGCACGTAAGGGGTTGTTTTATATGGTGGGCCCACACGTTACCATACTTTAACTTAAATTATTGTTTTATAAAAAATTATTAAAGTGAGTGGAAAAAGATACAAACTTGGATACATGGGTTGTTTTTGTTACTTTTTTGTATTTATTTTTCATTTTTTTTCTTAGCGCTAAGAATTGAACTGATTCAGCACTAATTTAACATCATCATTCAATAGATAATATTCTGGCAAATACTAGCTATTTTTCTAAATTAGCCCTTTATAATTTTATTCCGGAACTGCTTTCTGATGTTTTAATTTTCTAAAGTTTGCTAAAGCTGCTAATTAACTATGAACACCTTGCTGTGCAAGATATTAGCTTTAGTAAAACATTTTGCTAAAGCTGGCTAATTCTGCTATTTCCCGAAAAATTAGCATTTTTAGCACAGCCTAGCATTTGTATTTTCTAAAACGTAACCTTCACTATATAAGGCTTACAACTACTTTTAGCAGGTTTAGCATGTTTTCATAAAAGAGTAGAATTTAAAACTACATAATCCTTTCCACTAATTTTTTCTATTCGCACATAATTACAGTCACAAAGAGTTGTCAAAGCATCATCACGAATATTTTTATTTCTTAATTTTGCAGGTGATGCGTGAGTAGAAATTCTCGATTTTAAAATCTTGCTACCGTTTTCTTTCATTAACCACTTAAGCAATAAGTCGCTGTCGGTTTCTTCATCTTTACCGTAGTACCTTATCCATTCATCAAGTGAGTAGGTACATAGAGCAATAGCACCTTGCATAGTCTTTGCATCAATACAATCTAACTCAGGTGTGAAATACGCTAGCACTGTTGCAACTCTTAAGCTGTATTGAATCATCCGTAAAGCGTTTGGCCGGATACTATGATATTTTCCGCTTTTGTCTGCTGCCTCTTTAATGTGGTTCTCAAATTCAATATGCAGTGCATCTGCTTCAGCATCTTTCATAAACTGAGTACGCTTACCGCTGAGATAATCAATTTCTATATGTGGTGGATATTTCAATCGTTCTGATAATTCATTAAAAGCAATGATTGCAGAATCTTCACTCGCAATAATGCACCGTGTTTCCTTAGTGACCTTGCGCCTAGCTAAAGGCTCAGGTGCTGCAAATAAAAAACGCGCTAAAAAACCTTGATGTCGTAATGCTTCATTATTAAGTGCCTTTTTTGCCATTACATCCTGAATGCATAAATCCACGCTAAACCTTTTATCTATGACAATCTCGGGTTCATCATTGCCGTGCAAGGTGCTAGAGCTTTCTCCTTGATCTATAAGAGTATTAATCACCCCTAAAGATTCGCCCATCGTATCGCTGGTGAGAGAGTAACCACCCAAAACCATTGCGCCCTCTGTAGTTTGCCATGCAAAGCTAGTGCGGATTGAGCGTGACATAGCTTTTACAATACCTTGTGTCGTACCTTTCGTGTAGAGAGTGACTGGGTTAATGGGTAGTGGTATATCTTTCTTTTCTTTGGGGGGGAGAGCTTCATAAGCGCGCTTCTCAGCAAGATAACCCACCTTGTCTTTTCTATCTCGATCTACAATAGATTTTGCCAATAGATTTCTAGTTTCATCTTTACCACCACCGCTTTCAAATACTGAAAGTGTACCAAACGAACACGGTTGCCCTTTGATACTTTTATCACTCGGAGCTTGTGCATGTTCTTGCGCAACATACACCATCAATCCCAATGCTGTTTGTCCCGCTAGTGCAAGAGGTACATGGTTGTAATATGCCGCTTTTTTTACGGCATTCTGTACAATTTCTGGAAAAGCATGGATTGGATAAGATGCATTTGATTCTTTCTGTACGAGTGGTAACAATTCTTCCCATTGCTTTAATGGTTCTCGAATAAATGTGTTAGGGTCAATTGCTTGCTTGAGCTCGTTAATTTTTTCTGAAAAAAAATACTTTATTTGTGTAGATTGAAGTTCTTTAAAACTCTCGTCCAACTTTATAAATAAATCCTGATTTTTTTTAGGTTGATTAAAGCCTGTCATAGCCCTAAAAATTGTTTCAGGCATACCGCTATTGATAATCCGATACGCGACATCAATATCAGAATGGAATATGACTGATTCACCAGCCTTAGCAAGTTTTGCAAATAACTCTGCGCTATCAGTACCTAAAACATACTGCATAGAGGTAGTATTTTTAATACTTGCAACGATTCCTTCTTTACCAATCAAAAAAGATACTTTTTTAGAATCAATCTCTTTGTGTGGTGTCTGAGTTATATCCCATTTCTTCGCAATTCCACCAATTCGATAACCAATAACCTCTTTAAGCTGCTGGGGGTTTACAAAAGGAAAAACTGTGTTTTCTTCGCAGTTATATTCCGGCAATTCAGGATGGATATAGCTTTCAGGCTTAACTTTGAGATTCTGCTCATCAATACAGCCTTTTGCAAAATCTTCAATCGAATGATATTCGGTTTTATTGCCTGTCACCGGATCGGTGCTTGCTGCAAACGGTTCGTTAAAAATGATTTTTACATTCATTTTTCACCCTCCAGCTCAGAATCTGAAGGATTTAAACTCAAAACCCAATTTTTTATTTCATTTTCACGATAAAAAATTCTAGCTTGTTTTTTATCTCCAAATTTTATTGGCTTCGGAAACGAAGAATCTTTTTGTTGCAAGTTATACAACGTATTTCTACTAATTTTTAGAATACGGCAAACATCTTTAATCTTCAAAAGCATTTGTGAGCTCCAATAACAATGCTAGGAACCATCATGGTTTTTTTTGAAGTTATAAGCCCTTATGTTTTTTTAATATTTTTACAAAAAAAACCTAAATAATTGAAATATATTATTTTATTTTTAATATTTCTTTAACTTTAGCCTTTGCCGCATCATCATTTAGTACATCTAAGTCGGTGTAAAAAATTTGAATTAATTTAGAAATTATATTTATATTGTACGGTCTTTTATTTGGGAAAATCTCTGCCTTTCCGTCAATATCCCATATGTCTTTAATAAAGAATGTTCTGTGCGATGTATTATCAACTCGTGGAGATTTCATATTTAATATTTCTGTTTCTATTTTTTTGTAAAAAAAATCAAGCAGATCACTATCCACAAATTCAATATAATCAATTAATTTATTATATATTTTTTCACTTAGTAAAATATCATTATATTTTCTTAAAAACTTATATTCTGGTATTTTTATATCATCTTCCATACCACTTAAAGGAGAAATATAATTATTATCTTTCATAAAATTAATAAAATCATCAATATCTTTATTATCATATTTTTTTGCATATTCTTTTAGTTCATGAAATCTTACATCTATCATTTCCATATCTATAACAGCAATTATTTTTTCTTTTCTCAAATAATTCACAATCTTATTAACATAGCTTGAACTTAAATAAAAAACTGTTGTCTTGGTTTTCGACAATGGTGATGTATTTAATAAATTTATCATTTTATTTTTTGCTGACTCAAGCTTATTGAGCCATTTTTTTAATTCAGTTCCACTATATACTAAACTACTATCCAGTTTTTCCTTATATTTTATTGAGAAATAATATTTTTTAGAAAAAAGAATTAAATCACTTAGCTTTAATTCACATTCCAATATTTTTCTAAAAGACTTATCCTCTAACAATAAATAAATTTTCTCAACATGGAAATCCTTTTCCTCATTACTAAGGTAAGTTTTAAATTTTAGATTATTACTTATAAATTTAATTTTAATAAATTTATTATTAAGTTTGCTATATTCTTTTAGAAATATAGCTACTTCCTCTTTGTCTTCTTGTGTAACTCTTTCCATTTAATTATCTCAAATTGAAATTCAGCGTTACTGATTTATAAACCAGTATAAAACTTCTCAATCAACTGACGTGTCTTGACCATCAAGTGAGTGAAGACGTTATCCCGCTCAAACAGCTTAACCTTATAGTTAGGCAAGTCTTTCAACTCTTCTTTACGTGGTAAGCGTTTAGTGAACTCATAATGCTCCAGAACCTGCTTCATGGCTTCTGGTTTCAGGTTTTCTTCTTTGCAGAGATGCTGATAGGCCTGTTCTTTTTCAGCATCCCAGAATGCAGCAAAAGCCGTTTGGACGCTCTGCCCATTGATCATCTTCGGCATGTTTTCTTCAATGAATTTTTGAATAAGGTCTTGCTTATCGTGCAAACTAATATCGCTACTGATTAAGTCATAAATTTGCGCTTGGTACTTCTGACGCTTGTCCTCTGAGTCTGTATCAACAACAAGCTGTAGGAGGTTGATGATATAACCAACATTAATGCGGTCACTGTGCAGTAAATCCAGTTGAAAATCGACATCATCCAGTACCGATACTTTGTCTTTCTTGGTGGTCTTTCTAACGGCACGACATAGGTCAGCATACTTAGAGGCAAAATTCGCAAAGTGCTGCTTATCGAGTTGTGTTTGGTCTTGATCGTATTCAATAAAAGTTTGTAATTGCGCGTTATAGCGCATCACTTCACGGAAAGCTTTAATAAATTCCAGTTGCTGTTCTTCAGTGACAAGATCATCGACTGATTGGTAATTGGGCGTTAAGGCAAACAGTTTGCTCACCGCTGCTTGGTAATCCTGTTCGATTTCCGCATAGCTTGGAACAAGGACGATCTTGGTCGTTTCTTTATTGGAAAATAGTGCCAGCGCTTCATCCGTTGCACGTTTTAGGTTACGGAAACAGATGATATTGCCAAATGGTTTTTTATCGTTATAGACACGATTGGTACGAGAGAATGCTTGAATCAAGCCATGATATTTTAGATTTTTATCGACATACAAGGTATTCAGAGGTTTGGAGTCAAAGCCAGTCAGGAACATATTGACCACGATTAGAATATCAATCTGCCTGTTTTTTACGCGCTGTGCAATGTCGCGGTAGTACGCATAAAATTGATCACCTGAATTATAGTTAGTTTTGAACTGTCGGTTGTAATTGGCAATGTAGCGATCCAGCTTATCCCGACTGGATGAATTGACCTGGCTTGGAATATCTGCGGCTTCTTCATGAATCAAGCCAGTTAAGTCATCAGTCGGTACAGCCTCATTTGCCGCATAGGAAAAAATGGTTGCAATAGTCAACGGTTTAAATATCCGACCTTGTGCTTCATCTTCAATTTGTTTTTCAGCCTGCACCTTTTCAAAGATGTCGTAATATTGAGTCAGTGTTTCGACTGAACTGACACAGAACATTGCGGTAAATTCACGATTACGGGTTTTGGTATCGTGAATATTGACAATGTAGCGGGCAATCATTTCTAGGCGTTGCGGGTTGTCATACAGTTCTTTGGTATCGATGCCTTCTACATCTTCCTCATAACTGTCATTCGTCGCCATGCCTTTGGCGGTGTATTTGCCCCGATAATCAATCTGGAACTGCAAGACGTTACGATCACGGATGGCGTCCACAATCACGTATTTATGCAAACACTGATTAAACAGGTAGTCTGTGGTGAGTTTTAAACCTGCTTTGCTTTGGCTGTTCTTTTCAAAAATAGGCGTACCGGTAAAACCAAACATTTGTGCATTGCTGAAGAATTTTTTGATGTTCTGATGGGTCTCACCAAATTGACTGCGATGACATTCATCAAAAATAAAGACCACTTTTTTATTTTTAAGATAATCAATCGATTCTAAATAACGCTCGGTGCTGATGGCCCGATTGAGTTTTTGGATGGTGGTCACAATCAGTTTGTCATGACGTTGATCCAGCTGTTTCACCAAGGTCGATGTGTTATCGGTGCTGTCGACGCTATCGGCTTTAAAAGCATTAAATTCGCGTGAGGTTTGCGTGTCGAGGTCGTTACGATCCACCACAAACAGGACTTTTTCCACATCAGGCATTTGCATGATGATCTGACTGGCTTTAAATGAGGTCAGGGTTTTGCCTGAACCTGTAGTGTGCCAGATATAGCCGTTCTGATCGGAGTTTTGCACATGCTCAACAATTTTCTGTACTGCATAAATCTGATAGGGACGCAGCACCATCAGGCTTTTGGTGGTTTCTAGCAGCACCATGTACTGAGTCAGCATTTGGGTCAGATGCTGCTGATTTAAAAATGCGTCGGCAAAGTCGACAATTTCATTGATGTGTTTATTGCTGACATCCGCCCATGGAAAGGCAAACTCGATGCCTGTGGTGCCGTTAGAATAATAACGGGTATTGGCGCCATTACTGATGACAAACAATTGCACAAAGCTAAATAGTCCTTGTCCAGCCCAATACGCTTCACGGGTATAACGCTGGGTTTGGTTAAAGGCTTCGGCGATTTCCATACCGCGCTTTTTCAGCTCGATCTGTACCAAAGGCAAACCATTGACCAGTAAAGTCACATCAAAACGGCTGGTTCTGCCATTATAGTCGCGGTGGTCGATGGTGATTTGATTAGTGACTTGATAAATATTTTTGCTAGGATCATCGGACAGGAAAAAAAGGTGTTTACTGGTTCCATCATCAAATTTGACTGGGAACAGATCACGCAGATTCTTGGCGCGTTCAAACACGGTGCCCGTGTTTAAAAAACTGATGACTTGTTTCCATTCCGTTTCTGACAGGGGCGCAAGTCCATTGGCGCGTTCGACTTGGGTTTTGAGGTTAGACAGTAGTTGGCTTTCGTCCTTGAGCGTCACTGAGGCATAACCTAATTGTTGCAGCTGGCTAATCAGTTCATTTTCAAGTTGGTATTCGCTTTGTACTGTCATTTCACCCTCTATTTTCTAAACTAAATTTTATACTTTGTTCTATTTTGAATTTCTTGAGACTTCATATAAAAGTTTCAATCTATCAACTGTCATGGGAATACCATTTTCCTGACGATGCAGCATTGCATGGCAATTTGGGCAAACAGGAATTAAATCCGTTTTAGGATTGACCTCATAACTCTCTGAAATTTGATGTAATGGAGTTTTGTGATGCACATGAATAAAATCTTTAGCGAAAGTGCCATAAGTTTCTGCAAAACTCATCTTACAAATTTCACAGCGCGTTCCATGAATTTCTAAACATTTGGCACGTGCTACAGGATTACGTTCATAGCGATTCACTTGAACGGTTTGCTTTGCACCTTCAGGAAAACTTTTATTTTCAGTGTCAGCTTCATCTGGGTAATCTGTAGCGACAGTTTCGTGATTAAACTCATTCACAATATGCGCTAAGAAGATGCGAATAGGGTCATTCGGAGCTTTGTCACGATCTGTACGGCGACCTTGAATTGGAGCATCAGGGATTAATTTATTCTGGACAAAGTAATCAAAGGATAAAGTAGCTTTATCGACTTTTTTTAACTTTTCAAAAACAGCATAGCCCTTAATGCTATTCAGTTGGGTCCTATCTTTCCAAAATGCTTTTTGTGCAAGAGGATATTCTGATGGATCAGCATGTCCAATCACTTTGAATTGATACATGACTTTAGATATTGGTTGAGTGACATAGACATAAACAATATCGTTAATCTGTAACCCTTTACCTTCAGTCGTTGCTGAGTTTTTCCAATAAATTGTAGGTAATGCTTCAAAGGCTTTTTCTAAATCAAATTCATCGAAATTAACAGTAACTAACCAATTCGCCATAACAATTCCCCTTACACAAACATCTACTGCAACAAGCCATTTTCAAGTTTTTGGCTTATCTGAATGCATTAACAAAACAGCTTTAATACTGAGTTTCACACTTCACTGCTTTTGCAGGCGTTATATTTTTTGCTGAAACCAAGTGTGTTAAGTCAAAACCTTCTGTTTCTTCAACAAACAAGTTGTAGTCTTTAATGGTAATGGTTGCCTTACCTTCATAGCTGCAATAGTCTTTTTTAATGGTATCTGGCAATTTAAATGTTTTTTTGGCTTGCTCAAAATTGCTAAAGCAGAACCATGCAGTTCGTTCATCACCTTTTGGACGAGGAACAAGTGCAGATGATTTTTTATCAGGTTCAAAGCAAATCCCATCGCCCATATATTCTAAATATTCAGGGTCTAAAGTACGTGAGTAAGTTCCTGTTATGGTTACGTCTCCTTTATAGTGCTTAAAACCAGAAATATCTTTTTGATATTTAAAAGGTTGAGCCTGTGCCAACATCGGCAATGCCATAAAAGCAACGAGTATAAGTTTTTTCATGATGGTCCTATTTTAAGTTTTATAAAGTATTAAAAAGCAAAGTGACTTTATCACTTTGCTGATATGAAAGTATTAAACAAACATTTGCTGCAACAAGCCTTTTTTCCACTGTTTGGCTTGTTCAATTTGCTGTGTCACAACTTCAATTTTTTGATCGGTACTCAATAAAAAATTAGCGATTTTGGTTTGTTCGTCTAGGCAAGGAACTAAAATAGGTAATTGTTTTAAATCACTTAAACCTATTCGTTTTCTTGTTGACCCAGTACTAACATCTGAGGCTTTTTGCCTAAAATCTTGATAATTAATCTGGTAAAACATGAAATGTGTGGAATATTTATTTTTATTAACAACTAATCGAATACCATCAGAACACATAAGGTAGCGATCATGATGATTTGGAACAATACAGCAACGAGCTACAGGATCGCCCATTTTTGAAATTAAAATTTCATTAGGATAGATATTACAACTTAGTAATTCATCAGCCTTTTCAAGTGAAGTAAAAATTTTATAATCATTTAAAAATAGCCCATCCCCGATATTCTGAAGTTGGATAATTCTTATACCTGATTCAGTATAATCATCTGATTTTAGGTTTGATCCAAAAGGACCGCCTGTAAAGCTCCATTTGATACTAGAATCAATAGAATCAATTAAAGTCTTTTCCTCCCACTCCCCAAACTCACTACCATCATCCGCTTTAAAACGAATTTCCTGACTAAACAACTTCTGCATCATGCCTTGTTTATATTGGCTGAGTAGCGCATGTTTTTGCGTGAGTTGGCTAATCTTTTCATCCACGGTAGAAAGAAAAGAGGCGATTTTGGTTTGTTCTTCTTTGGATGGAAAATTAAAAATTAGCTTATTCAGATTCGCAATTGTTAAAGCTTTTTGGGTTGAACCTATCGCACTAGCTAAGACATCATTTTTTCTAGCATCTAATAGAATCATTAAAAAGTTTGGATCTGCATTAATATCTTTAAACCAAATTAGGTTTCCATCTTTAAAATAAAATTCAAAATCAGTGTTAATCAAGTAAGTATTCGCTAACGTACCTACTGCAGTCATCAAAATTTCATTATTTTGAGGTGCTCCAAATTTTTCTTTAAAGTCCTCATACTGTTTTTTTGAAATATACAAAATATCTTTAGGAAAAATTCCTGATTTAAGTTCGGTAATTTCTTTACCTCTAAAAAATGGAATTCCTTCAGACACATAATCAGATAAATGAACTCGCTTACTAGATGTGAGATTTGCAACTTGTGACAGCTTTTTAGCCGTCCAATCCTCATCAAAATCTTTAAATCTTAACTTAGGCGCAGTCATTACTTCACCTCCGCAAAAGGCGATGTAATGCCTAGCTCTTTGCAAAACTCTGCAATGATAGCATCGGCCTTTTGGCTGTCGTGTTCCAAAGCTTGAAGCTGTTTTGCAATCGCATCTAAATCAATCTCGGCTTCCGCCTCAAAGGTATCCACATAACGCGGAATATTCAGGTTGTAGTCGTTATCTTTCACTTCTTGCAAAGTCGCCACATGCGCATATTTTTCAATATTTTCACGCTTTTCAAATGCTGCAACAATCTTATCCAAATGCTCAGGCAATAACTTGTTTTGGTTCTTCTGCTTTTCAAACTCATTGCTGGCATCAATAAACAGAATATTGCCGCTCTGCTCACGGTTTTTCTTCAACACCAAAATACAGGTCGGAATCGAAGTGCCATAGAAAATATTGGCGGGTAGACCAATAATGGCATCCACCACATTCAACTGTTCAATCAAATACTGACGAATCACGCCTTCACTCGAACCACGGAATAATACGCCATGCGGTAACACCACCGCCATCGTGCCGTTGTCATCCAGTTGATACAGCATGTGCTGTACAAATGCCATATCGGCTTTAGAACTTGGCGCCAGTTTGCCATACGCAGCAAAGCGTTCATCTTGTAAAAATAACGGATCGGCAGACCATTTTGCAGAAAATGGCGGATTCGCCACCACCGCATCAAACTTTTTATCTAAATGCTGCGGACGGGTTAAGGTATTTTCCTGCTTGATGTCGAACTTGGCAAAATGCACATCATGCAGAATCATGTTCATGCGTGCCAAGTTGTAAGTAGTACGGTTCATCTCCTGACCGTAAATCATATCGACATCTTTCACTTCACGTTTTACCCGTAGCAACAACGAACCTGAACCACAAGTCGGATCATAGACTGAACGTAAACGCTCCTTGCCTTGGGTGACAATCTTTGCCAGTAAAGTCGATACCGTTTGTGGGGTATAGAATTCACCAGCTTTCTTGCCCGCGCCTGAGGCAAATTCACCAATCAGGTATTCGTAAGCATCCCCCAGTACATCGGCTTCGGTATTACTAATATCAAAATCAATATCATCTAAATGACTCAGGACTTTCGCCACCAGTGCATTACGGTCACTGGCATTATTGCCAAGCTTGGTCGAGTTTAGATCTAAATCTTCAAACAGGTTGGCAAAGTCATCGGCAGAGTCGGTGCCTAAGGTGCTTTGTTCAATCGATTTTAAGGTCGCAGTTAAATCATCCAGAATGAATTCGCCCTGACGACCACGCTCGGCTAAGGTATGGAATAGCTGTTTTGGTGTAAGCGCATAACCCACTTCGGCAATGGCATTCTTTTTAATTTCTTCGATGTACGGTACATGCTCAGGATTATTTTCATCTAACTCTAAAAAGCTGAGGTCTTCGCCATCGAGCAATTCATTGGCAAAGTTCACCGACTTTTCCGATAAATATTTAAAGAAAATAAAACCCAGAATGTAATCACGGAATTCATCGGCGCCCATGGTACCGCGCAAAGTATTGGCAATATTCCACAGTTGTTTTTGTAATTGTTGCAGTTGTACGTGGGTCATTGTTATAGGAGTCCGATGAAAAGAATAAAACATGACTAGTGTACCGAAAATTAAAGTTTTTTCAGCAAAATTGGAAATAGAAAGACAAAATTTGTCGCACTAAACTTATATCAATATTTTTGATATAATTATTGATTTTTATAAAAAGTTTAAATAACAAAATTATCACTTATGATGGGGTAATACTCCCAAAATTAAACATGCATAAAATTTAAATCATTAGTCAAAAGTAACTACAATCTTAGAAAAATAATTGCTAATTTTTTCAACACAAAGTGGAACTGAATGAGAGAAAATCATAAAAATATGAAATTCAAGATGATATGTCTAACTAAAAAGTTGACTTGTCGATTAGCAAGTCAACTTTTTAGAAAAAATGTTAATACATACAAGTGTACCAATTTTCTTTACTGTCCCAAATCACGCGACCAGATTCCAATGGCGTTTGTTTGTACATAACATTATTTCCAGAAGCAATGCTATTGTTACTACTTAACCAACCTTTGATATTAATTTTAATGTTGTTATTGCTAATTGTTTCTAAACTTGCAATAACTTTTGCACCATCTACAGTTCTAAATTGTGGCTGACCAAGCACGATTAGACCAGTATATTCAGAAACTGAAGTATCCTTACAGATAGTGCGACCGATATCATTGGATTTAGGCGCATTAGCAGAAATCATGCGTTGATAATTTTGTTGTTGATTTCTAATCTCTTGATTACGTTGTTGTATTTGAGCATCAAGGTCTCTTTTCTTTTTCATATCAATCATATGATAGTCACTTGATGTATATAGAAGATCAAGTGGATTTGCTATTTCAGTTTTTAAAGTCATAAACGTAAGTTGTGCATTACGATTGTACCTGTTTGAAATCGGTTCAATTGTTACACCCCACGGTTGGGAAGCTGTACAAGTAAAACCACCAATATATGGGAGTGCGATGTTTGTATAACCTTGAATTGGCTTGGTTAATCTTGAAAATTTTGATTGATATGTCTGTGAAAAACGCCCATTTTGAGATTCACAATATGTCTTTAAATAAGTATAAGGAATTTGGTGATCAAGTAATACGTCACTCGTTATGTACTCTTTCCCAGTGCCATCTTTTCCATTCAATTTTTTGGAAGTAATAACTTCATTTGGACCTTTAAATTTTGATACATCTGAAGTTTTTATATGATCGACAGTCACGCACCCAATGATACTAGTTACAAAAGAAAGCCCAAGAATAGATGTAATTGTCTTCATTATGTGTCTCTTTGAGGTTTTGCTTATTTTATCTGAATGCAATAAATTAATACTGGATAGAATCTTAGAGTAGGAAACTTATTTATATGTCCGAATTAAAGAGTCTTCTAAATAACGATTTGAAAAATTATTTTCAAACCAACGCAAAGCATCTTGAGCAAAATAAATATTGGTGTATGTACGGCTATCGACACCGATAGCTGAAATTGTTTGCCATGAACGCGTCATAATCGCTACAGGACTACCATTTTTATCAAACTCTACAAAGGCAGGGTCGACATCATAACGATTTTGAGCACCATTAAACTCGGTAATTGATTGTACTAATCCATTGTTCAAATCTTTATTAATATTCTTTTTATACATACGGACTTGATGTCCTTTTGCTAATGCTTGTTCAATAAACATTTTTGAGGCTAAATCTTTTTCTGAAATATAAATACCATTGTTAATTTTTCGATTTGCTTCGCTAAAGTTTGCTTCATGATTAATATATTTTTCTAAATGGATTGAACCCATTGTACGTTTTTCTAATTTAAATTTATCATTGATCAATGATGGGTTTAGAACAATTACATTATTATTAGAGTTATTTGAAAGGACTAAAAATTTGTTTCGTATTTCTTTATTTGACATTTCATCCCATACGCGTTGAGTACCTTTACTTACCCAGCCATCATAGGCGTTTACTCCTTTCGTTATAGCACCTACCGTACTGTCTGCTGCTGTTTGGATATGTTGACAGCCTGTTGCGTTAATTAAGACGAAAGAAATCGCTAAAAATAAAAAATTCTTATTCATTTTACCCTCTGAGTGTTGGATCAATATTATAAAGCATAGCTATGCTGATCATAATACTAAGTAATCCTTAGTAATTTATCAATTCAAAACTAAGAGAATCTTAGTTTTGAATTGATTATTAAACATATGGAAAGCAAAAAATCCAATGTATTTTCAATGCGTCTAAAGGTTGCTCGCAAAGCGAAGAAGCTTTCTCAAGAACGATTAGGAATACTTGCTGGCATTGATGAAGCTTCGGCTAGTGCTCGAATGAATCAATATGAAACAGGAAAGTATGCGCCCGATCTTCTGACGGCTATAAAAATAGCTGAAGTTTTAGAAGTACCCGTAGCTTACTTCTATATTGAAGATAATTTAATGGCAGAACTTGTTACAAAACTCTATTTTTTGACTGAATTACAGCAGAAAGAAGTATTAGATTTTATTAATCAAATAGCTCAAAATATAAAAAAAACAAATATATAAATTTTTAAGTATAAGTATATTTGATATTTTTTTATAAATCCTGCGCTTTAATGTATTCACTGATTAACTGCCAATCTTCAGATTTTGAAATTTCTCGTGGAAGCTCCGCTTCAAAGGACTCATAAAAATATCTACGCATACAATACTCAATATAAGAATCCGCATAGGTTTCATAACGCGCGATGATTGTTAAGTCCATCACAGGCATTTGTGCTTGATCCCATCGTTGTCTTTTCCGACTGAAAAAGAATAGTTTCCCGAAGGTATATAAACGTCCCGCCTGTTGTCGATTGCCTCTGAATACAGCATAAACTTTAAAATAATTCTGCCATGCAAGAAGATCATTGAGCGCTTTGGTCTGATCTTTCTGTGAAATCACTCGATTGAGAATTTGGGTTAATTCTCTTTTTAGTTTTTCTATTTCAGTTTTCTTAAATCGCCACGTCCATGAGAAATTCTTGTTACTTTTACGGTAAAACTTAGTCTGATGTTCAGCATACTTTTTATGGCTTAACCGTACTAATTCAGCCTCACATTTCCCAAAATCTAAGCATAGATAAGGTTTATTCAATATGAAATTAAATTGTTCATTGTCTTTATAGTAGTGACGGATAAAAGTTAATTCTTGCTCGACTGTAATTTTGTCCCAGATGACAGGTTCAAGTTCAGCAATTTTATCTTTTGATGTATATGCTGAACTAGTTGTTGAAGTCACTTTGCCTATGGTTTCTTTGCTGTGACGATGGCTATTAGGGGTTTTGATCAACAAGACAAATAACCATGCATCTTTATAAAGAATGTCTTGAACAATGAGATCAGCAACAGGTAATCCTTGTTTTAGTCGATATGTTCTTTGCCGACTGGTTAAATTTAATGAATATCGTTCGGTTAATTTATGAATAATCTTTTCAATATCAATTTTACCTAACTCAGTTTGCACTATAAATTTGCAGTAAAAATATGATCCTCTTGTGACCTTATCTTGAATTTTTTGTGCGGTGTATTTTGTGTGGGGGCTGTAATCAATCATTTTATGTCATCCAACTATGCACTTTTCATGTCAATCAACAATCCACTTCAATCCAAATTTCTTCATCCATTTTTGAATTGTTCATCAACAATAATTTTCTCTACATTTCCCATTTTGCTGAGTGCGTCAGCAATCAGCATTAATCAAATTGCGCTAGCACTGTCACCTCACGTTGTAAGGTGACAATAAAGTAGTTCCTAATGCGCATTACGAACCTTGATCAGCAAATCTTATACTTGTTTAAATATTATATCAATATTATTGATATAATAAATTAACTTTGATAATATGGCTGCATATCAATCGAATTGTGGATTGACCATCCATTCCAACTTTCTTTTTTTGAAGTGGTTTGAATGGCTGACCACCATTCAAAAACTTTGATACATATTGCCATGAGTACACGAATTAACCATTTTTGTACTGCCGATGTAGCGGACTGCTGGGGAAACCTCGCTCGGTACGTTGCAACGGGGGCTAGAGGATTGCAATATCCTCTTTCTATCCGTTCATTCACTTTTTAAGAGTTCCAAGCAAATAAAAAGTGGTTGGGCGACAAGGAAACGGGAGCCTATAAGCGATTTATCGTGAAATGGTCATTTGGTTAGTAATAGCCAAGTTAGGTGTGAAACTATGAAAATAGTGGATCATTGAAACCCTGTTCAAAGTGATACAGTCAGGAGCAGCATAGGATGTGCGATAGTCTCCGTTAATAGCTGAATGTGTATGCTTGATCGAACAAGTTTATTTACTTGGAAAAGTATGCTCATTTCCAATCACGATGGCTGCTGAGAGTGCCGTAAGGTACTAGGGCTTTGAGGCTAACGCTGGAAAAGCTGGCACCATTTTGCGCAAGCTGAATGGGTCGCTGGATAGCTTAAACGTGTAACGGCATTAATCGATAGATGCTGATTGGAGTGTAAGAGTTTTACCCTTTATAAAGTTATGTATACATCATATCCCGATATTTTTTAAGGAACTACGGTCGGGGGAAACAGGAAGCATGTATACAGGCGAGAGGATAAACGGTCTGCACATTAAGACGCTTTGAAATAACTTGGGAAGCACTGAATAAAAAGGCTTAAATTGGTTAAAAGTCTGTTGTATTTTTTCAGTGTGGGAGCGATGGTGAGTAGCGCATATAAAGCAAGTATCTACTTGCGGAAATTGTGATACAAATCTTAATAGTAAGATTTGTATTAAATGAGATAGCTAGCTTAAAGCGAATCCTAAAACATTTCGATTTTTTTCAGTCGGGATGCTCATTGCGAAAACTTGAGTCGGCACATGCGTGAGCATGTTGGACAATATGTAGAAAAGAAAGGTTAATGGAACACTGGTCGTGTTTCTCAGTCGGGGATTGGTCTCCTTGACTAGGCCGAGATTGGTACAGTGTAAGTATTCAGAAGTTTGGTCACTGATGAAAATATACTTATACGGGTTTGCCTGAGACTTAAATCAGGATAATGCTACACCAGCATGAAAAAATCGTGGCTTGTTCTTCCAGATTAGACAAGCATAAAACTATTGCCTAGCAGTAGAAATATGAAATGGAATATGGCCTAAGTCGGCATGAAAAAATTGAACCGCCAGAACAGGCGTAATCATCTGCTCAACAAAGAGCATTAACAAATGAAATTAGGCTCGATCCCTTAGGGACGAGCCTTACTTTAGATACTTATAAAAACTATATAATCAATTAAGAGTTTTACTTATTTTCTTAATCTAAATTAGTATCTTACTGAAGTATATTATGAATATGATTAATTAAATCTTGATTCAATCTTTTAATATCTTCAATCTTAATTTCATTATTCTTTCTATGATTGAATACCCAATTAATAAAATCATCAGATTCTTCATAAAATTCTTTATCTGTAATATCATATTTAAAGTTTAGAGGTAGAACTAAAAAGTCAGATTGGAAAGAAGAGTAATCATATATATCTACCCAACTAAATTTTTCTTTAATTGAAAGACCTCTAAAATCCCCCCAAGCGGGAATAATAAGTCTACAACCAATAGAGTGTAATCCTCCTTTACTTTTTTCAATAAGGTGATTTTTAAATAAATGCTTAGCTATTGGCTGAATATCATCTTTAGAAAAATTAATAATTTCTAAATCATGTGTTTTATAATTTTGGACATAATAAAGTCCATCTTTTGTTATTAAAAATTTAATAATATGAAATAAACCATTGCGTGAGGTATTTAAAATACGGTTTTGTATTTTTTCTTCTTCGGTAGCATCATTTCTAAAACTATCAATTATAGAAAGGCTTTTAATTTCTCCACTTTTAATATTGCTTATTAAATCCTTAAGAAGAATAGTAGATTTATCAAGTAAAATTGGAAATTTATCCAAATAATTTAAAAACTTACGATCAATTTCATCATATTTTTTCTCTGTCAGACTAACAATATAACTTAATGCAGCATAAGGTTTTTTTTCCTCATCCAAGTTATCAAAAAAAATTTCAATATAATTACATATAGCTTTACGTAAAACCTTGCTGGCTTCTTTCTTCGCAGTGGGTAATATTTTTTCACGGTTATATGTTAAGAACTTATCGGAATTTGTATGATAAAAATCAACGATAAAGCTAACACATTCATAATTTGTGTAAAAATCTATAAAGGACTGTCCTCTGAAATAGGTTTTATAATGATTTCGAGGAGAAAAATCGCCAAAATCTATAAGATGAAATAAAAGATTTGTTTCCTTATCAAAATAAGCTTTTCCTTCTTTGGAAGGTAATTTTAGATTGGATGAAATAGGAGAGTTTAATAAAAAGTTATTAATACTATTGTGTATCTTAATTGTTTCTACAAAAGATAAGTTTGAGTTTGGATCAATGAAGTCAAATTCTTTTAATTTATCGTCAATTAAAGATTTTTCATCAAATGAATAAGAAATATTTTGGGGTAATTTTTTGATATCGATATCAATTATAAATTCAGTACCAAAATCTATATTTTTATTTATTTTTTCAACAATTACACTTTTATTTTTATTGTTAAAGCTAATTTTTAGTTTTTGATTATCCAAAAATGAATGGGTAATCATAGTGAAACTATCTGCAAGCAAATAAGCACTTTGTAAACCAATACCAAATGCTCCTGAAGGTTTAAACCACTTAGGCATTTCTCTAATTCTTTTTTGCTTTTCCTTGTTTTTGAAAGAACTACCTATTTCTAACATATACTTTAAATCATTTGAACTTATGCCTGTTCCTTGATCCTTAATTTTTAACACCCATTTATTTGATTTTTTCTCTTTAGGTTCAAATGTTATAGTCATTTTATAATTATCGTAGATTTCTTTTAATCGAGCTGATGTTGGGATTAAGTCCTTAATCTCATCTTGGTTTTCAAGCCATATTCTATGCAATGTGGAATCAACGGCATTTTGTAAAATTTCACGAATACTGTCAAATTTCGAAGAATATAAGCCAGTTCCTCTTACTAATTTTAAAATAGCTTCTTGATTAACTTTAAAACTTGGTTTTCTTCCTTGACTTAGAATTAAATAGGGTTCATCTATATCAACGATAGGTGTCATTAAGGTTGGCAAACGACCTAATTCTTTGCACGGAACTATTTGGTCCCAATGTTGAGTCTGTTGATGGTATTCTTGCTGTAGCCAGTTAAACCAATCATAAGCAGCCTCGTATGATTCAGGGGTAGGACATAAACATTTAATTTCAATTCGTTCCGCATCAAGTCGAAAATGTTTAATAGAATGATGCTTATCATAATGAGCTTTACTTAAGTTAGGCAAATTATGACCACACATTGACATCATGATTGGACAAAACCGATTGTCATCTATGTCTAATAAATCACCCATTCTAAGTAAACAAGCAACATAAAGAGGATGGCAGTCTTCGGATGCCATGCCTGCTTCTGCTTTCGGTAGTGAATTTATTAAAGCATCAAAATTATCACCATGTGATTTACAGATATCTGCCAGTACATCAAATAAACGCTTTGGTAATAACTCATTACGTGATGAATTCAATCCTATTTCTTCAACTGGATTTCTTACTATTTTTGCTGAGTTTAGAGGGTGTTTTTGTCTATACCATTCGGCTAATAACTGAATATATTGGTGAATAAAATCATGGGCTTCTGCTTTTTGAGGTAAGACAGCCTTTTTTTTAATCCATTTTTTTGCAAATTTTTTTAAATTATCATCTGAGCTATCTTTTAATGAATGAACAAACTCTTCAAATTCAGGAGTATTCATGTCTTCAATTTGTTTTTGAGTAATAACCATTCCTATATCATGGTTATATGCTGCCTCTAAAATAAGCCATGTGTCAGTAGCACTTAAAAACTTTATTTTATCTCCAAGTAATCTTTCAATATTTACTATTATCTGACGAGAATGAGAAACATCATGACGACTGTAATGTGGAAAAATAGTACTTACATTTTGAAGGGCTTTACTAATGAGCTCTTGATCAAACCGCCATTGTGATTCTAATAATTTTAAATGAGGGTGGCGGTTACAAACCTTCTCAAAATGCCTTTCTAAGCTGTATAATTCTTGATCTAATAAAATTGAGTCGTTAAGCATTTCTATTACCCTATTTGTTTTCCCAACCATATTTTTCCCCCACAAATAATATTCATTGATGGGTTAATATTTTCTAATTGCAGATACGAAATCTACCCAACATCCTTTAACTCTAAAGGTCTAACTTCATTGTATCTAAGACATTGTTATTAATTGCACTAATCATACATTCGATAGTGAATTAAGCAACTTTCATTGTGACTTTTTTATCCGAATATAACTGTTCTAAATAATCAGCCCACCACTGCATAATTTCAATTCGTTCTTCTAAATGTGTAGCTTTGTCATAAACAGCTTTTACACCCTGTTTTTTATGCGCTAAACAAGCTTCAATAACCTGTTCTTTATCACTGAATTGATTATTTAAGGCAGTACTTGCAATATGTCTAAATCCATGTGGACTTTGACGGCCTCGATAGCCTAGATTTTTCAAAGCATTATTTAAAGTTGCTTCACTCATTGGCTTTATAAGGCTATCTCTGCTAGGAAATAAAAAATCCGATACTGTCCTAATTTCTTTTAATTTAAATAACAGTTCTATTGCCTGTTTTGGTAAAGGTACAACATGGGTAATACCACATTTCATTGTTTCGGCAGGCTTTATCCAGATTTTTTTCTCAAAGTCAAAATCTTGCCATTTTGCATAGCGCAATTCTTGTGGTCGAGGAAAAAGAATAACAAGTAACTCTAAAGCAATTGCCGTATGCGAATTTCTATAGCTTCGAATAGACTGCACCAACTCGGGCAGTTCCTGAAGACTGACATGCTTCATATTCCCTTTACTACCTTTATCAAGATACTTCAAAATTCCATCCAAAGGGTTCGACTCTATTTGTCCATGAAACTTTGCAAGATCATAGGCATTGCGACAATGTGAAACTAGTTTCTCTACACGATTGTAAATACTTTCACTTCTGAGCATATCCTGAAAAAATGTCAGCCATTGTTGAGGTGAAATTTTGGTGAAATCCAATTCACCAAAAACAGATAAGATACGTTTTTCAATTGATTGAGTTTCTTTCTTTATTGTTATTGCAGCCCAAGTTGTTTTCTTAGTATCAAGCCAGTCATACATCAAGCTTTTTAAATTAAGTTGTTGCTTCTCAATTCTTTGCAATTCAATTTCTTTTTTTGTTAATACTTTTTCATTTTGCTGTAACTTGAGAAAAATAGTTGAAGCTTCAAGTTTAGCTGCTACAAGCGATAACTGCGGATAACTTCCAATACTATGCCATTTCCACTTCCCAGCTTCATCCTTAAAGCGGACTTGCCAAGTTTTTTTCCCTTTTGGTGATACACGAAAATAAAGCCCAGCATCGCATGAAATACGATACTCCTTATCTTCAGATTCAAGATTATATAAATGCGAGTCTTTTATCTGTTTGATGCCATTTAGGGCAGTTCTTTTCATAGCTAAACACCTTGTATCCGAGTAATGCAGAAAGAGTATCGGATACAAGATTGGATACACAAGAGGGTCAAATAAAGCTGTGCATAGCCGAACATAGTTGTGCAAAAAGCAGAAATAAAAAACCCATGAATCATTATAATTCATGGGTTTATATATCAAATCATTGCAAAGTTGTGCATATGATTACAAAAAATTGGTGGGCCCACACAGACTTGAACTGTGGACCAACGGATTATGAGTCCGCTGCTCTAACCAACTGAGCTATAGGCCCTATATTCTGAATGTGTTATTTATCAACAAGTTCAGACGCAAAGCATACTAGCGAAGATTTTTTTAAAAGACAAGCCTTTTTCTTCACGGCTGCACACTAACACAACAAATTGGCTGTAGTTGCAGCAGTTAAGCTTTGATTCGACCAAAATGCACAAAGTGTCGAATCCTATCGTGATGTAAATCACGACAAAAGTTATCAAACAGTCAAAATAACCTTATAATAATGCCCATTCTTGTCAGTACCGTGCCCAACAGCGCTTAGATTGGTACTGGCCTCACATTTTTAAGTCAATGTCCTACAGTTATTCGGCTTATGTTTTCATTTTTATGTGTTGCACTGACACATAAGAATATTTAGGTGCCCACATGGAAATTAAGGTTAATTATCTCGATAACCTTCGACAAGAAGCCAAATTTGATGACTTCACGGTAATTGCCGACCAACCTATTCGCTATAAAGGTGATGGTTCTGCTCCCGGACCATTCGACTACTTTTTGGCGTCGTCAGCATTATGTGCAGCGTATTTTGTAAAAGTGTATTGTGCGGCGCGAGACATTCCGACAGATAATATTCGCTTATCACAAAATAATATTGTTGATCCTGAAAACCGCTATAAGCAAATTTTCAAAATTCAAGTTGAACTGCCTGCGGATATTTCTGAAAAGGACCGTCAAGGTATTTTGCGTTCAATTGACCGCTGTACGGTCAAAAAAGTGATTCAGACTGGTCCTGAATTTGTCATTGAAGAAGTAGAAAGCATTGATGCAGATGCACAAGCTTTACTTATGCCAAATTTAGCGTCAGAAAGTACCACGTTTATTCCAGGTAAAGATCTGCCATTAGAAGAAACCATTGCCAATATGTCAGGTATTTTGGCTGGTTTAGGCATGAAGATTGAAATCGCGTCATGGCGTAACATCGTACCGAATGTTTGGTCTCTACATATTCGTGATGCACAATCGCCAATGTGTTTTACCAATGGTAAGGGTTCAACCAAAGAAAGTGCCTTAGCCTCGGCTTTGGGTGAATTTATTGAACGTCTCAATTGCAACTTCTTCTATAACGACCAGTTCTGGGGTGAAGAGATTGCCAATGCTGACTTTGTGCACTATCCAGATGAAAAATGGTTCCAACCCGGCCCAGAAGGCGAGTTACCTGTCGAAATTTTGGATGACTACACACGTGTAATTTATAACCCAGAAGATGAGTTGTTAGGCACACATCTATATGACACCAATTCAGGAAATACAGCACGCGGTATTTGCTCTCTTCCTTTTGTCCGTCAGTCAGATGGTGAAACAGTGTATTTCCCATCAAACTTGATTGAAAATTTATACTTGTCAAACGGGATGAGTGCAGGGAATACCTTGGCAGAAGCGCAGGTTCAATGCTTATCTGAAATCTTTGAACGTGCAGTAAAACGTGAGATTTTGCAAGGTGAATTGGCATTACCAGATGTTCCTGAAGAGGTTTTAGCCAAATATCCAAGTATTGTTGCAGGTATTAAAGGGCTTGAAGAACAAGGTTTTCCTGTATTGGTAAAAGATGCTTCACTGGGTGGTCGGTACCCTGTGATGTGTGTAACCTTAATGAACCCACGTACTGGTGGGGTTTTTGCATCTTTTGGTGCGCACCCTAAACTCGAAGTGGCTTTAGAGCGTAGCTTAACCGAGCTTCTACAAGGCCGAAGCTTTGAAGGTCTAAACGATCTACCAAAACCAACGTTTAGCTCGAATGCAGTCACTGAGCCAAATAACTTTGTAGAACACTTTATTGACTCAAGTGGTTTGGTATCTTGGAAATTCTTTAGCGCACAATCAGACTATGATTTTGTAGAGTGGGATTTCACATCTGAAGGTGAAAATGCCAATGCGGAAGAAGCTGCAGCGATGTTTGCGATTCTAGAAGACATGGGCAAAGAAGTGTATATGGCGGTCTACCAGCATCTTGGTGCTACGGCATGTCGTATTTTAGTTCCGGGTTATTCTGAAGTGTATTTGGTTGAAGACTTGGTTTGGGATAACACCAACAAAGCTTTGGACTTCCGTGAAGATATTTTAAACATTCATCGTCTAGATGAAGACGAGTTAGTGTCACTGGTTGAGCGCTTAGAAGAGCTTGAAGTGGATGACTACACGGATATTGTGACGCTCATCGGGATTGAGTTTGATGACAATACCGTATGGGGTCAATTAACGGTTCTTGAGCTCAAACTACTGATCTATATTGCGCTACAAGAGTTTGAAGAAGCAAAAGAGTTGGTCGAAACCTTCCTTCAATACAACACCAATACGGTCGAACGTGGTTTGTTCTATCAATGTATGAATGTGGTTTTAGAAGTTGAATTGGACGATGACTTAGATCTCAATGACTATGAACATAATTTCCGTCGTATGTTTGGTGACGAACGTATGGATGCAGTGATTGGTTCAATGGATGGCAGTCTTCGCTTCTACGGTTTAACTGAAACCAATATGCAACTTGAAGGTTTAGATCGTCATTTACGTCTGATTGATAGCTATAAAAAATTGCATGCTGCACGTGCGAAGTTTGCCAGTCAGAACGTTTAAATCTGGGCTTGTGAATAACGTTACTCATGTGATCATCTATTTGAAAAAACTCTCCTAAGGGGGAGTTTTTTTGTGCGAAATTTGCTGAAAATTAATCTATATCTGTGATGTTGATATTAATAAAAATCCTTATAACTCAGGTGAATATAAGGGAGGCTTAAAAATAACCGATTATCCGAAATTGTGTCATTTTAAAGTAAAGATATTTGACTCATTGGAAAAATATGATAATAAATTAGCTATGGCGTGTTTAGGCATGTTCATAATATTTCAGGACGAAATATTCAGAAGCACATTAATAAATAAATGGGAGTTTTAACAACATGCTTCAATTATTCAGAAAACTATTTTGCATGCATATTTACGAATACGAGCAAATGGAAGAAATCGGTTCGCACAAGGAATGTCGTAAGTGCGGTGTGACAAAGTAATGCAGAGTCTAAGCCGAAAAAAAAGTGAGCGAAAGCTCACTTTTTTAATGCCGGTCAATATTGAAATCATTAAAATAGAATCACATCCACAGTTTTCATGCAGATATGAGTAAAGATTTTCAAGCCGAGCGTTATACCGTCGATGCCAATATGGCAGATACCATTGCATGGTTATTACAACATCAGGATTGCTTTGAATCTTTTTATTATGATGCGATTCAGCAGCAATTGGTGGTTCAACATGCTAATGGTCAAGACATTATTCGTGAAGGGGATTATTTAAATGCAGGCTATGGAATTTTAATAACAGCACATAACTTTGTTAAGTAAACGATATATTTTCCCTACTCATGGTGATTTAGCCATTTCATTTGTCCGCACCATCTCTTGCATTGCACTTTGATACCTATCACTGATCATTCAATTGAACTAAGCCCCGAACTTCGGGGCTTAGATTTTAAGCCATTTGCATGGCATCAGTTGAAAGCTGTGCAGCATTTGGTTTGGGCTGTTCCGCGATTAAACCGAGTTTGCTAAATAAAAGCTGATCTTTGCCTTCGCCTGCATTTGGCGTGGTCAGCAGTTTTTCACCGGAAAAGAGTGAATTTGCACCTGCCATAAATGCCAAAGCTTGTTCTGAATCACTCAGGGATTCACGACCTGCAGAGAGTCGAATATAGCTTTTTGGCATAATGATCCGTGCGACTGCAATGGTGCGAATCCATTCGATCACATCAAGTTTCTCAACCTCTGCAAGTGGGGTACCTTGAATAGGGACAAGGAGATTAATCGGCACGGATTCAGGATGAATCGGCAGCGTTGCCAACTCCATCAAAAAGGCGATACGGTCATCACGGCTTTCACCTAAGCCCACAATTCCGCCGCTACAGATTTTCATTCCAGATTGGCGAACATAGTCTAGCGTCGTTAAACGGTCATCATAGCTACGCGTGCTAATGACATTGGGATAATACTCACGAGAAGTATCGAGGTTATGGTTGTAATAATCTAAGCCCGCCTCATGTAAGCGCTCTGCTTGAGACTGATTCAGCATGCCAAGGGTCATACAGGTTTCAAGTCCAAGCGCTTTGACTTCACGCACCATTTCTAACACATATGGCATGTCCCGTTCATGTGGATTGCGCCATGCAGCGCCCATACAAAAACGCGAAGAACCTGAGGCAAGCGCAGCTTTCGCTTCATTAATGACTTTTTCCACAGCCAGACGTTTTTCAGCCTCTAATCCAGAGTCATAATGTGCGGACTGTGAGCAATATTTACAGTCTTCAGGGCACTTACCAGTTTTAATCGAAAGTAATGTGCTGACTTGAATATGATTGGCTTGGAAATATTCACGGTGAATGGTCTGTGCTTGGAATAATAAATCCATCAATGGTTGTTGATACAACTCTTGTATTTCTGGATGTGTCCAGTCATTTCGGTAGCTCATAAATGATCCATATTTTCTGCCTAATGCAGATCATCATACGTAAAATTTGCAGACTTCCAAGACTATTTTGTAACATTGCAATTTAGCTAAAATGCATTGAAATGACTTTTTCAAAGAACTTTTGATATTTAAGATGCTTGCAAAGTTATGCTAAATGACAGCACAATCGCTGCAATGTTTATTTTGAGCTAAAAAATTAATTTTCTTGGATTACGTCACTAAGTTTTAGCTTAAATGAAAACTTAGTAAGGATCTGGAAAATAGAGAATAAAAGTCCTTAAAGCATTTTTGAGTTTTGTTCTGCAATTGCCCAATCAATATGAACTTGCACAATCGCGTCATGTTTTTCGCGAGAATTTTTTAATGATTGAACAATATTTGAACTGTATGGTGCATTGCCTAAGCCTATCGCGATATTTCGCATAAAGCTTTGATAGCCTGTTCGTCGGATAGGACTGCCTTCAGTACAGCTTAAAAAAGTGGCTTCATCCCATTGCCAAAGATCTAATAAACTCACTTGGTCGAGGCCATGACGTGGATAAAAGTCCTCAATTTGAGTTTTATGCGCAAAGCTATTCCATGGACAGATGAGCTGACAGTCATCACAACCAAACACACGGTTGCCAATGCCACGGCGTAATTCTTCAGGAATGATGCCTTTGTATTCGATGGTTAAGTAGGCAATGCATTTACGTGCATCTAACATATAGGGTTCAACGATGGCCTGAGTTGGACAGATATCAATACAGGCTGTGCATGAACCACAATGTTTGGTTGTCGGAGAATCAAAAGGCAAATCGAGTGATGTAAACAGCTCACCTAATACAAAAAATGAGCCTGATTTTTTATGGATCAGTAAGGTGTGTTTGCCTGTCCAGCCCATGCCTGCATTTTCAGCTAAGGATTTTTCAAACACTGGTGCAGAGTCGGTAAAGGGTCTAGATTCAAAATCTCCGATTTTTTCACGGATGATATTCGACAAGGTTTTTAAACGACCACGCATGACTTTGTGGTAGTCACGACCTCGTGCATAGCGTGCAATGATGGCTGCATTTGGCTCATTA
The DNA here is from genome assembly GCF_013419215.1 of Acinetobacter sp. YH12096. Lineage (NCBI taxonomy): Bacteria > Pseudomonadati > Pseudomonadota > Gammaproteobacteria > Moraxellales > Moraxellaceae > Acinetobacter > Acinetobacter sp. YH12096. Next base: position 58,521 of record NZ_VPAM01000001.1, read on the forward strand.
GGAACATAACGTGGTTTTGGGGTTTCGACCAAATAATCCATGCGGACACAAATGATACTGCGTGTGCCGGGGACTAAAAGTGCAGGATTGGCACGTTTTTCAAGGTTTTCCTCTAGGAATTTCATATCGCCATGATAACCACGTTCTAAATATTCTTTAAAACGAGGGAGTTCCTCTTGAGCATCTGGCTTTGCGATGACACAATCAGAAAAACCTAAATTTAAGGCTTGCGCTTTAATCCATGCTTTTAGGGTTTCTGGATCATATTGATCGACAGGAATTTTTTGTGCAGGAGTTGAAGCGGCCATAATCATAACAAGGAAAAACAATGCGTCTGCAAGTTTACCATAGCCCTGTTTATCTTAGCCAAAGTATTCAAGCTTGGGAGCAGCGTTGGTTTGCTCAGCACAATAGCAGTTATGGTCTGATGCAGCAGGTCGCATGGTCGATTGCTCAGCAACTTATTCCAATGTTAAAGCAGCAAAATTTAAAAAATATTGCAGTGTGTTGTGGGCAGGGTAACAACGCAGGCGACGGCTATCTTACAGCGCAATATCTACAGCAAGCAGGCTTTCAAGTCGATATCTATGCCGCTGAAATAGGGGCATCGAAAGATTTGCATTCTGCGGTACAGGAAACGATAGATCACAAGCTCAAGATCTATACACATTTTGATTTTCAGCGTGACTATGACGTCTATATCGACGCATTATTTGGTATAGGGCTCAATCGTGAACTTTCTCACGAGTGGCAAGCCATTATTCAACGATTGAATGCATGCACGGGACTCAAAGTTGCGATTGATATTCCAAGCGGTTTACATGCCAATACAGGACAGCCTTTACCCATCGCATTTCAAGCCGATTATACCTTTACGGCATTGGGTTTAAAAGCAGGGTTATTTACAGGCCAAGCGAAGGAATATGCAGGTGAAGTTTCGGTGATAGCATGCATACCGACTGATATTAAGCTTGAGCCACTTGCGTATTTGTCACCGCAGAAAATCACTTTACCTGAGCGACAAGCTTTTGGTCATAAAGGCAGTTATGGACATGTTTTAGTTGTTGGTGGACATGCTGAAATGGGTGGGGCGGTGATTATGGCTGCTGAGGCTGCATTCCATGCAGGTGCAGGTAAGGTCACGGTTGTTTGTGATGCACGACATCACACCGCAATTTTGGCGCGCGCACCGAATATTATGCTACGCGATATCAATGCTTTAAATACAGAAGCGATTCGGCAACTGATCGATCATGTCGATGCGATTAGCTTTGGCATGGGGCTTGGTCGTGACAATTGGGCACAACAGCAGTTTCAGTCATGGTTTCCATTGATTCAGCAGTCAACCTTGGAAATTGTTTTGGATGCAGATGCCTTGTGGTTTCTAGCTGAAACACCTGAAAAATTGAATACACGCACCTATGCAACGCCACATCCGGGTGAGGCTGCAAAATTATTGGGTCTATCTACTGCAGAAGTTGAAGCGGATCGTGTACAAGCAATTCAGTATTTAAAAGAAAAATTTCAAGGTCAATGGGTGCTTAAAGGGGCAGGCAGCTTAATACTTGAAGATCAGCTTTGGATTTGCACCGCAGGTAATGCAGGAATGGGTACAGGCGGTATGGGAGATGTGCTTGCAGGGATGATTGCAAGTTTAAAAGCACAATTCCATCAGCAAATTCATCTGCACGAAATCGTAAGCCTGCATGCTTTAGCAGGTGATGTATTGGCGAAGCCGGGGATGCGTGGTTTGCAAGCGCAGGATATGGCCCAAGCGGTTTATCATGTGGTCAATCATTCAGGAGTTGAAGACTAAAATGCATGCAGTTAAATTGCGAATTCAAGGTAAAGTGCAGGGCGTTGGCTATCGTCGTTGGTTTGAACAGCAAGCGATTGCACTTGGTTTAAATGGCTATGTGAAAAATCTAGCGACGGGCGAAGTTGAAGCACTGATTATTGGAACTGAAGACGCCATTCATAAAATACTGAAACACAGTCTGGTGGGGCCTTTACGAGCAGACGTAACTAAAATCGATCAGCAAGAAATTCCAATGCATGAATTAGACTATAGCAATTTTAAAATGATCCGCTAAATTTGATCACTAGATTGAGTGGGCTTTTGAAAACAATCTGAATTACTGAGCTATATGTTTTGACGATTATTTATCGACGTCGAGTGCTTACACGACTTCGACCACGAGCCATACCACCTAAGGCATTCAGTACAGCCATTTTACTCATACTACCAGACGCATGCGCATGACAAATTGCGGCAGCCAAAGCATCGGCTGCATCCTGCTGTGGTTTGATGCTTAGGTTCAGAATGCGCATAACCATCATTTGGACTTGTTCTTTGTCTGCCGCACCATAGCCGACCACTGATTGTTTGATTTGACGTGCTGTATATTCAGCGACTTGTAAATCTAAATTGGTTAAAGCGGCAATGGCAGCACCGCGTGCTTGACCCAGTTTTAAGGCAGAGTCAGGGTTTTGAGCCATAAAGACTTGCTCAACCGCGGCTTCAGTAGGTCCGTGAAACTTTACGATACGATCAATACCAGCAAAGATACGTTTTAAGCGTTCAGGCATTTCTGTCGTTTCGGTACGAATGGTGCCAGCATCGACAAAACGTAGTTTAGAACCATCCTTTTCGATGATGCCGTAACCAGTTAAGCGCGACCCAGGGTCAATACCGATAATTAATGACATGTTTGCCTATTTGCCCTTTAAAAATAAAAATATGCCCATATTGTTACATAAGCGTGTCAAAAAAGCTTGATAGTGATTGAGCAGTTGAACGCAACACCTTAAATTAATTTACTTAGATTTGTTTAATTTTCATGAAATTATTTCTTCTGATTTTAGCAGGCTTGATCCTGGAAGTGTTTGTCTGGATCGGTGTGGGCGACCTCGTCGGCAGCATGTGGTATGTCTTTTTCTGGTTCGTGGCGGCCTTCTTTATAGGGATGAATATTATCCGTAAATATTCATCAGGTCTGATGCCTCAAATGCAGCAAATGCAAGCAGGTCAAATGAGTAATGATCCAGCTTTAACTGGAAATTTACCAAAAATTTTGGCTGGTTTCTTATTGCTGTTACCGGGTCTAATCTCAGATATTATGGCATTACTTATTTTGATTCCACCTGTACAAAATGCCATGAAAGCAGTCATGATGAAAACAATGATGAAGCGTCAGCAAGCTATGATGGAAAAAATGATGGGTGGCATGATGGGCGATATGGGAGGCATGGGCGGTGCTCAAGGTCAGAACCCATTTGCAGATATGATGCGTCAAATGCAAGATATGCAAAATCAGCAATCAGGTCGTGATTCATCCGTTATTGATGGTGAAGCTCGTGAAGTGACGCCAGAAGCGAAACAAATTGAACTGAAAGATGTCAATAAAAAATAAGTAACTCAGTATGAAAGGCCGAATGTGTATTCGGCTTTTTTTGCGTAAATTTTGATACGGCCTAAAAATAAACCTTGTGTTGCCAACAAAAAAATTGAACAAGCGATATAATCTTCACGTTTTAATTCAAATGAATCAGCTTGCATGTCACTGTTATTCACCATCTGTGCGCTTCATTTTGTTGCGCAGTTGAGTCCCGGTCCAGATGTATTATTAATTGCTAAATGTGCAGTATCAACAACCCGTGCAAATACCTTAAAAATTATTGCGGGGATCTCTGTCGGGATTGTGGTGTGGGTCGTTTTAACCTTATTGGGCTTTACGGTTCTGGTTGAGCAATTTCCATGGATACAACAAGTTTTAATGGCTGTTGGTGGATTTTTCTTGGCGAAAATGGGTTGGGCGATGTTTAGTGGTGGGCTTAAAAGTTTAAATCAAACAGCCAATTTAGAAGATGGGCAGGCCTTAAGTCAGCAGAATACTGAAAATTATTTTTTATTAGGTTTATTTACAAATTTAGCCAATCCGAAAACACTGATCTATTTTAGTAGTGTGTTCTCACTGGCGTTGAGTTCATCAGCCAGTAGTAACCTAAAAGCACAGCTTGCTGTCATCATTCCGATTCAAACTTTTATTGTGTTTAGTCTGTTTATGATGATTATGTCTTTGCCTAAAATTAAAGCACTCTACCAACGTTCGGGTAGTTATATTGATGTGGTTTCAGGGGCGTTATTTTTAATTTTTGCGATTTGGCTGTGGTTCGACGCAATTAGAATGTTCAATCTTCAATAGCTGCAAACATATTGCTGTCAGCAAAGCGAAAGCCAAGTATTAGAACTTGGCTTTTTTTATGTGCCAATTTTATTGCTCTGGATTGGTTTGATCTTGGTCTTTAGATGGTGCTGTATTTGATGGATCTTGTGCAACATCGGTGGTTTCAGCATGATCACGATAACGGTTTGGCTTGAGGGTAGTTTCGGTATTTTCAGAGCCATTGTATGATCGGCTACGATTGGCGCGCTCACGTAAACCGCCTTTTTTGATTAACTGCACCATCGTCTAGAACCTCATTGCTATTGCCATAGTTTAAAGAATTTTCCTTGTGAAGATAAGTAAGCAGGGCAATGCAAGCGCATAAAAAAGCCTGAAATCATTCAGGCTTTCATCATTTTAATTTCTCGCTTTGAATGACTTTAACGCGACCTGATAACGGTGCTTAAATTCACTTGGCTATAATTTTACACATTGCCAGCTTGTTCATAGGGCTATGTTTGGCTGTTGTAAAAAAAGCTTAATTTTTACCATCCTGCTTGAGTACTTCAAAGATGTTGAGTTGGGTTGTCGCTTCAGTATCGTGCTGTTGCAAATACACTTGGACACTCTTAAATAGAATGGCAACAGCCAAACAACTGAGTATGCAAAATATCCAAAAGCCATATGGGCTACGGATATTATGCGAGCCACATTCGGAACATTCTTTATCGCTTGAAGCCAATACTTTATTGCAACAAGCACAGTGATATTGATAGTGCATTGCGTTTCTCCATTTAGTCGAATTTGACCAACATTCTTGTTGTTATTGTCAACCATCAATCCGTGATGATTGTTTTATCTTAATGTGCAAATAAGCTGCTGTACAAGTTTTAAACGGTTTGTTTTGCTCATTATTGTGTAAGTGAAAAGTGTCAGAGAGTTAAATATTTGTTTTATAAGTAATTTATAAATAAAACAAGACATGAATTTTCAGTCATAAAAAAAGCCAGTTCGAAAACTGGCTTTTGCTGTTCTGTCTAAACTGAATTATTGACCAGAACGGATGATGTAATCAAAAGCAGACAATGATGCTTTCGCGCCTTCACCTGTTGCAATGATGATTTGTTTGTACGGTACTGTTGTACAGTCACCGGCAGCAAATACACCTTTCACATTGGTTTCGTTACGCTCGTTAATTACGATCTCACCACGGTTTGAAAGTTCAACTGCTGTTTCTTTTAAGAAATCAGTGTTTGGTAACAAACCGATTTGTACAAAGATACCTGCCAATTCAATCGTTTTGATTTCATCAGTTGCACGGTCTTTGTAGTTTAGTGCAGTCACTTGTGAACCATCACCGACCACTTCTGTAGACAATGCATTCATGATCACAGTGGTATTCGGTAAGCTGTTTAACTTGTCTTGAAGGACTTGGTCAGCACGAAGCTTAGTATCAAACTCAACAAGTGTTACATGTTCTACAATACCAGCTAGGTCAATCGCCGCTTCTACACCTGAGTTACCACCACCAATCACTGCAACACGTTTACCTTTAAACAATGGACCGTCACAGTGTGGGCAGTATGCAACACCACGAGTACGATATTCTTGTTCACCCGGAACGTTCATTTCTCTCCAGCGTGCACCTGTTGAAAGAATCACTGCTTTAGATTCAAGTTTTGCACCATTCTCTAAAGTTACTTCAACTAGACCATTGGCTGTTTGATCTGCACCTTTGATGTTAGATACACGTTGCAAGTTCATGATGTCCACACCGTACTCACGTACATGTGCTTCCATTTCAGCAGCAAACTTAGGACCTTGTGTCTTTTGAATCGACGTGAAGTTTTCAATGTCCATGGTATCCATGACCTGACCGCCCATGCGTTCAGCCACGATACCGGTTTTGATACCTTTACGTGCAGCATAGATTGCAGAAGTATTACCTGCAGGGCCACCACCAATCACAAGGACATCAAATGCTTCTTTGGCATTTAGCTTTTCAGCATCTTTTGCAGCAGAGTTGGTGTCTAATTTAGCAATGATTTCTTCCAAAGTCATACGACCTTGACCGATGTGGTTGCCGTCTTGGAATACCATTGGTACAGCCATGATTTTGCGTTCTTCCACTTCGTCTTGGAAGAATGCACCATCAATCATGGTTGCAGTTGTACCCGGGTTGTAAATTGCGATCAAGTTAAGTGCTTGAACCACGTCAGGACAGTTATGGCAGCTTAAAGATACAAACACATCAAAGTCAGTTTTAAGACCTAGACCTTTAATGGTATTCAGTACTTCGTCAGAGACTTTCGGTGCATAACCAGAGGTTTGTAACAATGCCAAGATCAAAGACGTGAACTCGTGGCCCATCGGTAGACCTGCGAAGAATACGCGTGGAGTTTCACCTGCTTTTGCAATACCAAAGCTTGGCGCGCGGCTGTTGTTACCGTCAAAACGTGCAGTCACTAAATCAGATAAAGCCGCAACTTCAGTTACCAATTCTTTAATTTTGTCTGATTTGTCAGTACCGTTTAAGGTCGCGACGATTTCAATCGGGCCTTCAAGGCGTTCAAGTAAGGTTTTTAATTGAGCAGAAGTATTTTGATCTAACATTGCTAACGTCTCCAGAGGAGTAAATTTATTTGATGAGAGAATGATAGAACAAACCATTAAATAGGTGAAACGGTTTGTTTTTATAAAATTAATCGGTTTTATAAATCAAATGATTAAATTTCTTTCTAAATCATAAGAATATACCGATGTGAATGCAGTCAATATTGGGCCATTATCGAGAAATGCAAGTTAAATAGTGGAAAAATAAATGAATTCATCGCGCTTTAAGCAAGACAATGCTAGAGTCAACCCTATTGTATTGAGAACTTTTTAGGGAAATGGCATGCAGGTCAAGCAAGGGATTTATCAGCATTATAAAGGTCAGTTGTATCAAGTCTTTCATGTTGCAACACATAGTGAAACGCGTGAAAAAGTTGTGATCTATCAGTGCTTGTATGACGACTATTCAATGTGGGTCAGACCCTTAGAGATGTTTATGGAAACCGTTGAAATTGATGGTGAAGTAATTCCACGTTTTAAGCTGATCCAAGAAACCCACTGAGCAGATATTTAGCCCTTCAATTTATAAATATGAATGAAATAGTAAAAGGACAGAATCATGAGCATGGATGCAAATTTTAAAAACTATATGCAACAACTCTATGCAGACTTTAGCGCTCACGATGCTGCGCAAAATCACCGACTTGCGCGTTACCGAAATATTGAGCCTGAGTCTGCACTGTTTTTAGCTATGCAAATTCGCTTAAAACAAGCCAAACAGATCTTGGAAATTGGAACATCTACAGGCTATTCCACGCTGTGGTTAGCAGATGCTGCGCAGTCTACACAAGGGCGGGTCGAAACCATTGAAATTGATGCAGCGCGCATTGAGAAAGCTAAACAGCATGCGGAAAATTTAGCTTTATCCGAATACATCGAATTTCATCATGGCGATGCACTGCATTTTTTACAGCATTCAAATCGTCGTTATGACTTCATTTTATTAGATGCAGAACGTGATGCGTATGTGGCGTATTGGTCATATTTAGCTGAATTGATACAAGTTCAAAATGGCGTGTTGATCGTGGATAATGTGCTATCACATGCCAATGAGGTCGCTGAATTTATCCAACGTGTTGAAGCGGATGATCGTTTTATCAGTACGACCTTAAATGTGGGCGCAGGGCTCTTTATGGTGACTTGGCGCAACTAAAAATCAGGGCATTCAGCCCTGATTTGATCGAATTTTTTTTAATTAGTAAAAATACTGTTGCTATAGCGCTGAGCTTGTAGCGGTTTAACCCTGTAAGCTTACTCGTGAAAAATGTAGATCATATTCTAAATATTTGTGGACAAATGCCGTTTTATCACTACATCGAAGTAAATTATCATAAATAAAAGGTGAAACTGGATAAAAGAGATCCCCAGAACCATTCGCATAAAATATTTTTAAGTAACGTGAAGAAGAACTGTATTTCCAAGAAGTTACAACAGTTGTTGTCATAAGCCACCCCCTTATTGCGTTGTTATAGTCATACTGCAGTTAAAGGTTTATCTCATTTGAAATTAAGACAAATTTAGGGCGTGAAGTATTGCAGAATTGTTAAAAAATAATGTTTTATCTCACATTTTTTTCATTTCTTTATCAACTAATTTGATAAAAATAATGCCAGTTCAAAGAAATGCCATAAGCGTCATTCTCACTTGTTGGTGTCGGGGGAGTTAAAAACTACGGCATTGTTCTGATTTATTGCCTTTGACTTGGTTGTTGCTGCCATTAATTGAAAAAGCATTTTCAAGACAAATCAAATTACCTGCGATTTCATTATTATTTAGAACAATATTGCCGTTATTTTTCTTTAATTTCAGGTCGCCTGAAATTTGGTTATTGAGGAGTTGGATGTTTTTCCCTGTCGTAAAATCGACATTGCCACTGATATTGTTATGATTGGCAATGATCTTGGTAAAATTTTTATTAGACTCAATATTGCCTTTTATATGATTGTCATGCAGTTCAACACTAGCGCCATTTTCTAAAATCACATTGCCATGAACAATTAAACCTTCAAGCTGACAATTTTTTTTGACTTTAATATCTTCACGAATACTTTGGTTTTTAATTTCACCTTCGCAGTTCACGGCAGCAAAAGTCGTAAACGAACATAAAATTAAACTGATCGAGACGAAATATTTTTTCATGGGCTTACATCTTCCTGAAATAAGCAATTGACCTAAAATTCAAGTTAAAAATACTGAAATACCGACAAAGATGTAAGTCTAAACCATCAGGTATGAGGCGCATTTTTATTATATTTGTGTAAGTGCTAAGTTGATGAATATCTATAGATAGATGGAAAGTGCTAGGGCGTTATAGCTGTATGAATAAAGTGTGAACTGCGTAGGGTGTATAGAGGTACATACTCGCCAATAATAGGCATAAAAAAACCACGCTAAAAGCGTGGTTTTTGAATCAGTTCAATCTAATACAGATTAGATTTTACCAACTAGGTCGATTGAAGGAGCAAGAGTTGCGTCGCCTTCTTTCCATTTAGCTGGGCAAACTTCGCCTGGGTGAGCGTGTACGTATTGAGCTGCTTTAACTTTACGAAGAAGTTCTTGAGCATCACGACCGATACCACCAGCGTTGATTTCAACGATTTGGATTTTACCTTCTGGATCGATAACGAAAGTACCACGATCAGCAAGACCGTCAGCTTCGATTAATACGTCAAAGTTTTTAGCAAGAGTCCAGTTCGCATCACCAACCATTACGTATTGGATTTTTTTGATTTCTTCTGAAGAATCGTGCCAAGCTTTGTGAGTGAAATGAGTGTCAGTAGAAACTGAGTAGATTTCAACACCTAGTTTTTGGAATTCTGCATAGTTGTCAGCAAGGTCACCAAGTTCAGTTGGGCAAACGAAAGTGAAGTCAGCTGGGTAGAAGAATACAACAGACCATTTACCTTTAAGATCAGCTTCAGTTACTTCGATGAATTGACCATTTTGGAATGCTTGTGCTTTAAACGGTTTAACTTCAGTATTAATTAAGCTCATCATTGTCTCCATGATTGAGGTTTGTTTTTGATTTCCAATAGGGTACAGAAATTTTTCTTATTGCTGAAATAGTATTTTTACATAACTAATATCGGAAAATCCGAATTAGTACACTCCAGAACTATTTCAGCAATAACGATTATTTATCATTATTTCATTCGATATAAGCCATATCAATGCCATATAAAGTTGAAAGTAAAATGACAAAATCATCTTTTCAAAGTCTGTAACCAACATGATGCTTGTGGCATAAGATTTCAAGGGTGATCTCTAAAAAAGTTATAAAAAATATTTCAAATTATAGAATTTGTTCATATAAGATGGCATGAACATAAAATGATTCCAGATTTGATCAAGTGCTTAGTCAATTTTTTCGTATCATTGCCATTCTCAGTCTTGCACTTGCATCACTATGTATTCTTAAAGTTGAAGATATAGGTACAAATTTATGTATCTATGAATACTTGCAACCTCAAAAAGCGACCTATTTTAATGAACTATTTGGAACTTCGTCAGATGATCCTACGCTATTGAGTACCATGGGAATCGTTGGAATCTTCTTTTTTTTCATACTGTTGTTATCATTTAGACGTGCTTGGTATGTGGTTATATTATGGCTATATGCGATTTTTCAATTCATCATCATTTTAATGATAGAAACTGCTTCAATTTCAAAAATTATCTATGACAGTATTGTTTATTGTCATAATGGTTGGTTGTTCGCATGGGTGATCGGGCAGAGTATATTTATTGTTTTTAGTATCATTTATATTTTCTATGGGACTGAAACCTAATGGATAAAGCATCCAAATGGATAAGCTTGAGTTGCGTATTCTAGTCAGCATGTGGGTTTATTTTTCTGTACTGGATGAATCAAGAATGTGCTTTCAATTCAAGGTGCTAGCCCGAATCAAATTATTTATTAAGCTGAAATGAATGGTTTTTCATCGGATGAACCTCTTTTATTTATTTTTATTGCGTTGATTTGCTTTTTATTCTCAATTCTTTTTGTGCTTAGCAAAATCTGTTCATCATTTTTTGATCATCTCTTTCATTTTATTGATGTTTTTAATTATGCCGTTGAGTATGTCTTATACAGTGCCATTTTATCAGCTATTACATGACAGTATAGAAGCATGTGGCAATTATTGGTTATTGGCCGCAATTTTAGTTTTTTATCATTTTATTCTGTTCGGCTTCATCTATTGGTTTCAGGCACGCAAAAAATAGATTCATCTTTCACTATTTTTACATACAGCGTAAAATATTCGGTTCTATTTTAATTATTAGGATAATGCATCTGTGCCAAGTCAGTTAAATGTCGATCAATTGGTCATGGTTCGTGATCGCCATCGCTTAAGTCGGCTGAAAAAAGGCAAAGAAGCCAATCCTGAAAAATTTCAAGATTTGTTTGAAAAGTCGAATGCGAAAGTGCGCGAACGGATTGCCCGCATTCCCAATATTAAATTAAATCAAGACTTACCTGTTACGCAGTATGCAGACAAACTGATTGACGCGATTCAAAAGCATCAAGTGATTATTGTGGCAGGTGAAACCGGTTCGGGTAAAACCACGCAGTTACCGCAAATTGCCATGCTTGCAGGTCGTGGTTTAACGGGTTTGATTGGACATACGCAACCTCGTCGACTGGCCGCACGTAGCGTTTCGCAGCGTATTGCCGAAGAAGTGGGCGAAAAGCTGGGGGAGTCGATCTCCTTTAAAGTTCGTTTCAATGAACAAGGTTCACAAGATTCAATCGTTCGTTTGATGACCGACGGTATTTTATTGGCTGAACTGGCCAATGACCGATTCTTAAATAAATACGACACGATTATTATCGATGAAGCGCATGAACGTTCGCTAAATATCGACTTCATCATGGGCTATCTCAAACAGCTCTTGCCACTTCGTAAAGATCTCAAAGTCATTATTACTTCAGCAACTTTAGACGTAAATCGATTCTCGAATTACTTTAATGGGGCACCTATTTTTGAGGTGGAAGGTCGAAGCTTTCCGGTAGAACTCCGTTATCGTCCGATTTCAGAGCTGAGCATTGTCGGCAGTGATGATGATGAATTTGACGATTTTGAAGAAAATTTACCCCGTGCCGTGGTTTCGGCCGTAGAAGAATGTTTTCAAGATGCGCAGGAAAAAGGTCATCCTGAACATGCCGACATTTTGATTTTTGCCAGCACTGAACAAGAAATTCGTGAGTTACAGGAAACACTGCAAAAGTTTGGGCCACGTCATACCGAAGTTTTACCTTTATATGCTCGATTGGCTTTGGCAGAACAGCAAAAGATCTTTAATCCATCAGGCGGTGGGCGACGTATTATTATTGCCACCAACGTGGCAGAAACGGCTTTAACCGTACCGAATATTCGCTATGTGATTGATAGTGGCTTTGCACGGATATCCCGTTATAACTATCGCTCACGTGTACAGCGTCTACCGATTGAGGCTGTATCACAGGCGGCAGCAAATCAGCGTAAAGGTCGTTGTGGTCGTATCGCACCGGGTGTGTGTATTCGACTGTATTCAGAAGAAGACTTTATGAGTCGTCCTGAATTTACCGAGCCTGAGATTAAACGAACCAACTTGGCCTCGGTTATTTTGCAAATGCAAAGTTTGGGCTTTGGTGAATTAGAAGACTTTGATTTTATTGAGCCGCCAGATCATCGTTTGGTGAATGATGGTCGTAAGCTATTAATTGAATTAGGTGCTTTAAAAGAAAAATCGGCGTATGCACCGCAAGTTGCTTCGGAAAACCAAGCAAAACAAGGCACAAAACATGCGAATAATAAAAATGGTGCTTTAACCAAAATTGGTCAGCAAATGGCGAAAATGCCAATCGACCCGCGTCTTGCACGGATGATTTTGGGCGGAGCGCATTTTGGCGTATTAAATGAAGTTTTGATTATTGTCGCTGCTTTAGCGGTACAAGATCCACGTGAACGTCCTTCGGATAAACAAATGCAGGCCGATCAGAAACATGCTTTGTTCCGTGAGGCTGACTCAGATTTCTTGTTCTATATCAAGTTATGGGAAGCTTTAGTCGCTAACCGTGACATGAGTGAAAATAAGCGTCGAACCTTTGCACGCAACCATTTCCTTAGTTGGTTACGCCTCCGTGAGTGGAAAAAAACCCATGAGCAATTGGTGGATTTGGCTCAGGGCTTAAAACTGTCCTTTAATGAAAAGAAGGCCAATTATGAAAATCTGCACCGTGCGTTATTAACGGGTTTACTTTCATTTATTGCCAACAAAACCGATGAACGTAATGTGTTCATGGCAGTGCGTCAGCAAAAGGCACGTATTTTCCCTGCATCAACTTTGCATAAAACAAATACACCTTGGGTCATGGCTTTTGAGATGGTGGAAACCTCTCAGGTATATCTTCGTACATTGGCGAAAATTGAACCTGAATGGATTTTATTGGCTGCAGGCGATTTATTGAAGCATCATTATTTTGAGCCGCATTGGTCGAAAAAAGCTGGTGTGGTGAATGCTTATGATCAAATTTCTTTATTTGGTTTGATTATTGAGCCACGTCGTCAGATTAATTATGAAAAAGTGGATCATCCGGCGGCGCATGAAATTTTCCTACGCGATGCGTTGACGACGGGACATTTGGGTATTACGCCGCCGTTCTTAAAACACAATTTATTAAAACTCGAAGAAGTTGAGCGTGTTGAAGATAAACTGCGTCGTCGTGATTTGGTGGTGGATGAAGAAACCATCTACCAATTTTATGCTGCAAAAGTGCCTGAAGAGGTGGCAAGTCGTCGTAGTTTTGAAGACTGGCGTGCAACTGTAGAACCGAAAAATCCACGGCATTTATTTATCGATGATGATGCGCTTTGGATGAATGACCGTCCAACGACCCAGCAATTTCCAGACTACCTACGAAATGGTGAACTGCGTTTGGCTGCAAGTTATCGTTTTGACCCAAGTCATGATGAAGATGGTGCAACGGTCAAAATTCCAGTTCAAGCTTTGCCGCAAGTGGATGAAAATATTTGGTCATGGGGTATACCTGGTTGGCGACAAGACCTGATTGAAGCCTTGCTTAAAGCATTGCCTAAGGATAAACGCCGTCACTTGGTGCCAATCCCAGATACAGCGCGTAAATTGATGGATCGTGTCGATGCCGTGCATTTGCGCGAGCATATTTTTAGTTTCTTGGCGTTCCAACTACGTGGTGAGCAAATCACAGATAAGGACTTTTCTTGGGAGCGCGTTGAGCAATATCTGCTGCCTTTAATCAAAGTCATTGATGAAAAAGGCCGTGTGATTGAGCAAGGTCGTGACCTAGATGAACTCAAAGCACGCTGTCGTACGGAAACTCATAGCCCAGTCAAACAGTTAAAAGGTGAGTTTAAAACCTTCCCTGATAATTTTGTGTTCGAAGCATCACAAAAAGTCACGGGTGTGGTGGTAAAACAATACCAAGCGCTTGTTCCAGTCAAAGGCTTTGCGGAGTTGGATGCCAAAGATGAATCGGGTGTGGTGATTCAGACCTTCAATGACCAATTTGAAGCAGTCAAACAACATCGCGAAGGGATCATTCGTTTGGTTCATATGCAGTTGGGGGATTTAGTTCGTCAGTTGAAAAAACAGATTTCTAAACCCTTGGCATTGGCTTATTCACCGCTAGGTGACAAAGCAAAACTAGAGCAAATGTTAGTTTATGCCACACTTCAGCTTGCAATAAATGAGCTACCTGTCAATATGCAGGAGTACCAAAACCTGATTTTAAATGTAAAGAAATCTTTCTTGACCCATGGGCAACAAGCGTTAGCTGTTTTAACTGAAACCTATATTCAATGGCAGGATATACGTCGGAAATTATTGGTTTTAGATGATTCTGTGTTTGGAAAGAATATTGATGACATTGAAGATCAGCTCGATTTGATGCAACTTTCAGATTTTGTTTATGGCAAAACTTCCGATGTGTGGCTCGAATTTCCAAGATATTTGAAGGCATTAGTCTTGCGTTTAGACCGCTTGCCAAATAACCTACAAAGGGACAATTCTGCCATTGATCAAGTTGACCCATGGATGGAAAAATTATTTAAGTTTAAAAATGACACTCGCCTTAAAGAATTGTATTTCATGGTTGAGGAGTTACGCATCTCTATTTTCTCTCAACCAATGAAGACCAAGATGCCAATTTCTCCATCCCGCTTGCAAAAAGTATGGGATAAGCTCGGAATCAGTTAAGATATAGGTAATTTCTAAAAGGAGTTTTACATGGGCATCCGCATTACGGGTACAGGTCTTTATCATCCAGAAGACGTAATTACTAACGAAGAGTTAGTTGAAGCTTTAAATGCTTATGTGGAACAGTACAACAGCGACAATGCTGAAAAAATTGAAGCCGGTGAGCTAGAAGCGCGCCGTGGTTCAAGTGCAGAATTTATCGAAAAAGCGTCTGGCGTGAAAGCACGTTATGTTGCTGAAAAAAGCGGTATTTTAGATCCAAAACGTTTACGCCCAGTGCTACATGAACGTCCAAATGATGAAATTTCGCTACAAGCGGAATGGGGTGTCGCTGCGGCTAAACAAGCGATGGAAAATGCAGGCGTGACTGCAGAAGACATCGATGTAGTGATTTTGTCTTGTTCAAATATTCAACGTGCTTATCCTGCTGTAGCGATTGAGATCCAAACTGCATTGGGTATTCAGGGCTATGCATATGACATGAACGTTGCATGTTCAGCTGCAACTTTTGGTATCAAGCAAGCCTATGACGCGATCAAATCAGGCGCTCGTCGCGTGTTATTGGTAAACGTTGAGATTACATCTGGGCATACAGATTTCCGTATGCGTGACTGTCACTTCATCTTTGGTGACGTTGCAACGGCTTCGATCATTGAAGAAACTGAAACCAAAGCTGGTTTTGAAGTGTTGGATATTGACCTGTTTACACAGTTCTCAAACAACATTCGTAACAACTTCGGTTACTTAAATATGAGTGAAGTCGATGCTGACATCGACAACAACCGTTTCCGTCAAGACGGTCGTAAAGTATTTAAAGAAGTGTGTCCATTAGTGGCGAAAATGATCACTAAGCAATTGGATGACAATAAAATTGCGGCAACAGATGTAAAACGCTTCTGGTTACACCAAGCGAATGCCAGCATGAATGAATTGATTCTGAAACTGGTTGTGGGTAAAGAACATGCTCAGCCAGACCTTGTGCCAATCATTCTTGATGAATTTGCCAATACTTCATCAGCAGGTGTCATTATTGCATTGCACCGTACAGCAAATGAAGTAAACCATGGCGAATATGGCGTACTTTGCTCATTTGGTGCAGGCTACTCAGTAGGTTCTGTACTTGTTCAAAAACATGATGCTGCCTAAGGTCAGCACATTTGCAGGTTGAACATGATGCAAAATGGATAAAGCGTTTAAGCGCTTTATCCCGCATGTATTTCACGCCGACCTTTTTTGGCGCTGAATATATTGATGCATCAAAACCTGCAATGTATGTGGGGAATCATACAATTTATGGTGTATTCGATTCACCTGTAATTATTGATTATCTCTACAATGAACATAAAGTGGCTGTGGTCAGTATCGCTGATCATAGCCATTTTTATTTGCCCGGTTGGCGTGGCATGGTCAAAAAGTTCGGTGCAGTCCAAGGCATTCAGGACTATGTCAGAACAGTGATGCAACAAGGTTATTCCATTTTAGTTTTTCCCGGTGGTGGTCGAGAGGTTTTGAAGCGAAAAGGCGAAGCCTATCAACTGATTTGGAAGCAACGTTATGGCTTTTTAAAACTGGCGCAAGAATTTAATTATGATATCGTGCCTTTTGCCACTTTAGGTGGAGATGAAGTCTTTGAACTGGGTTTTGATGCCAGTGTGATTGTTGAACATCGTTGGTTTAAACAACTATTAAAAATACAAAAACTCGATAAATTATTACGTCATGGTGATGTGATTCCGTCTTTACCCAAACGGATTATCCCCAAGCGCATTCCATTCTATTTTCAATTTTTACCCCCTCAAAGTTTGAGTCATATTCAGAGTGTGGAAGATTTAAAGCTCTATCGAGAGGCACTACAACAAGATATTTACACTGCGATAGAACAGCTTAAAAAAATCCGTTCAGAACAACATTCTACAGATCAATAATAGTGACTACTCTTCAACTTCATCCATTTTTTATTCGTCACAGCTCAAAATCATGGTGAATTTTGTCACAACAATAGCCTTTAGATTATTTTATTTAACGCCTTCGTATTGACCTTTTGTACAACTATTTGGCCGATTAATGGCAGTAGTCGGAGCATTAAACTTTGACTATAGTGAAGGTTGAAAAATAATCAACGATCGTTAGGGCGGAAGATGGAACAGAACAGCTTGACCCCGCAGCTTGAGCATATTGCTCGGCAACTTATTCGAATATCACCAAGTTTAAAGCAGTTGTATCAAGAGCAAATGGAGTTTGCTACGGCACTCAATTCACAAAATATATTTAAAATTGAACAAGAGCAGCACCGCATTCAACTATGTAATGGACTATGGACCTTACAGCTACAAAGTCGTGAATCAATTGGCTATCAGTTTCCTAGAAATCCGTTTAGACCCATCAAAATTGCTGAATTGCATTGGACAGCGCCTTGTATTGAGGCAATAGAAGATTTCTTATTTCATGAATTGTATTTTTTTACTGGGGACTTAAAGCCGCAACATTCACTCTTGCTCAGAGAAAAAGCACAGCAATTTAGACAATTGATCTTACAGTCGGTTTTTCAACATCTAAATGGGCCAGCGCGTGTTCAACAGTTTTTAGCACAGATGACAGCAGTTGAAGCGCAAATTTTTGATCAGCTGATGCAAGAGCAGCAGATTTATCAGACACCGCTATTACAAACGTATATCGAATGCCAAATCTGTCTACCACATTGGTTGGTGCAAAAGATTGAGCAGATGTTTGCGCTTAATTCACTTACAGAAGCTGAAATATTGCCGATACAGCTCTTGATAGATAGTTTGGACGAGATTTGTTTTGCTACAGCACAATTTTTAGATCCGACAATATACAGGATCATGAGTTTGAGTTATGAAGATCGGTTTAATTTACAAGAATTAAATGAACATATAGAAGATATTATTTTGTTGCTCGAGCATGCATATGAGCGTCCCACTTTGTTGGGTTTTATTCGTTTGATGCATCGGGATGTTTGGGCAGAGCAGGACATATTAAGCCACAGTAATTTTGTGCAAGCCACAGCAATTTGGCAAAAAAAATGTGGAAAACTCCCTTTGCTCGATAACAATCGTGCAGTGCGATGGATGTTCAAGCAGTCAGCCGAAGTATTGGATTGGCTGAGTCGTAATTTTCAACACAGTAATGTACGAGTGGCTGTGACGGCATTAAGTTTTGTCGATACGCAGCATATTCATCCCGCATTGATTCTTGAGACCTTACAACATTTTCAATTTGTTGCAGCGCGCTTATTTATTCAAAATTGCCATACGATTGCGCATGAACATGATTGGTTTAATCATGAAAAAAATCTGCAGTTTGTTTTACAGCGAAAATATCAGCAGCATGATGACCATCGTGTAGTGATCAGCCCATCGATTTTGTATTTAGATGAGTGGTTGATCTTAATGCGACAGGTGTTAGGCGCGGAGGATCAGGCCATAAAAAAAGTCTATCTACCTTTGAGCCGTATTATGCAGGCCTATCTGCAACATTTAGTACGTTGTACGCAGCATTTACCTCAGGCTTTGATGGATTATATCCGTCCAGAAACCCAAGAAAATCGCCAGTTTTTAAGTATGTTACGACAGCATAAAATTCAACTGCACGATTTTCGAAATTTATTTTATTTAAAGCATGCTAATTTAAGAGTATCTGTATTTGATGCATATGTGCGTGACTATGTTAGTACGACTTATTCTACAGGTGATACAGTCCCTAAAAATATTACTTGGAATGGGGTCTTTCATCAGGCGGTGCATTGGCATGCCAAGCAACAAAAGCAAGAAGTGTTAACTCAATTAAAGCGTAAATTTGAGACAACAGTCTGGCAGCCATTTACAACAGAAGACAAAATATATTTTCAAGAGTGGGTCTTTGAAGAATTAAAAACCATCGATCGAATTATTGATGAATCTATTCACTTTAAACATTGTTTGGCATCAAGTTATAGCGCCAGTATCATTGCAAGAGTATATGTAGCTTTTCATATGTACCATCCCATTTTGCATGTATCGATGACTTTGGGCTGTCATGTGCAAAACCACATTTTGGTTTTTGATCAACTTGAGTATTCAAATAATACCCAAGCAGAAATAGAAAAAGTAAATATCGCCAAAGAATTTTTAAATAGGTTCAATAGCTTAAAGTAAGATTGGCGAAATACGGATTTAGGAAACTGTGTTGTGCGCTTAACTTTTGAGTCAAAAATCGTTAGGCTATAGCCGTTCTTTTACGGTATAGGTCTTATGAAACAAGAAACTGCACTCAAGCTGCTCAAAGCAGGCGAAAATGTGTTTTTAACAGGTTCGGCTGGTGCAGGTAAAACTTATACTTTAAATCAATACATCAATTATCTGAAAGCGCGCAAAGTGCCGGTGGCAATTACGGCTTCTACAGGGATTGCTGCAACCCATATGAATGGCATGACAATTCATACATGGGCAGGGATTGGGATTAAAGATGCGATTTCCGAAGATGAGTTAAAGCGCTTAAAAGAACGTAAATATTTAAAAGAGCATTTGGAAAATGCCCAAGTTTTAATCATCGATGAAATTTCGATGTTGCATGCCAAGCAATTAAACTTGGTGAATAAAGTTTTAAAATTTTTTAAAGACAGTGAAGATGCTTTTGGGGGGATTCAAGTCATTGTTGCAGGTGACTTCTTCCAGTTACCCCCTGTGGGACGCAAAGGTGAATTAAACCGTGACAAGTTTTGCTTTATGTCTGAGGCATGGGTAGAAGCGAAGTTTCGCGTGTGTTATTTGACCGAACAACATCGTCAGGGTAATGACTATCTCAATGATATTCTAAATGCGATTCGTGCTCAGCAAATTACGGGCGATCATTTGCATGCTTTAAGGCAGACAAGTTCACAAAATATAGGTGAAACCTTTACGCGCTTGTATACCCATAATATGGATGTAGATAGTATTAACTATAAACATCTAAATGAAATTGAGCAAGAATCTCGCCAGTTTGATGCCCAATGTGATGGTAATGATAAACTGATCGAAACCTTAAAATCTTCAGTGCGTGCGCCGGAAACTTTGACCTTAAAGAAAAATGCCAAAGTGATGTTTGTAAAAAACAACTTTGACGTGGGCTATATCAATGGCAGCCTCGGTGAAGTGATAGGTTTTGAAGAAGATGATGAATATGGTATCTTGCCTAAAGTAAAACTCACTGATGGCACGACCTTAGTGGTCGAACCTGAAACATGGTCTGTCGATAATGATGATGGTAAAACCATTGCCAGTTTCCAACAAATTCCACTGCGTTTGGCTTGGGCGATCACCATTCACAAATCTCAAGGGATGACCCTTGCAGCGGCTGAAATTAACTTGACCCATACTTTTGAGAAAGGTCAGGGTTATGTGGCATTGTCGCGTTTAAAAACATTAGATGGTTTGCGTTTACTTGGTTTTAATGAACAAGCCTTAGAACTCGACAGTTTGGCCATTAAAGCCGATCGACGCTTTCAGGAACTCTCTGATGAAGCGGAAACCAATTTTGCAGAGGCTGATTTAACCGTCCAACATAAAGCCTTTATTCGTCATTGTGGTGGAACGCTGAATGAAGTGGAAATCGAGCGCAATGAAAAGAAAATAGCCAAAACTGGTGCAAAACAAAGCTTTGCCACAGCGACTTTAGATCAAACTCGGGAGTTGTTTGAGGAAGGTTATGAAATTCAGGATATTGCTGTGGAGCGTGGTTTAACACCAGCTACGATTATTAACCATTTGGCTCGTCTGCAAAAAGAGCAAGGTTTAGATATCTCGGTGGCACATCCGGGAGAAGAAGTGGTTGAGCAGGTGCGTAAAATCTATAAACGTTTGGCGAAACGACAAGACCCAGCACATTATAATGATGATGGCACGGTTAAGTTGCGTCCAATTGTGGAGTTAACCAGTCCACGCATGGGATATGACCAAGTTCGTTTGGCTTTATTATTTGTGGAATAATGGATATATGGTGCATACGAAAAATACTGATGAATAAAGTGTGGTTAATATCGTTCAATAGATTTAACAGTAGACTGTCTAAAGGATTCGTATTTTTCCTAAGCGATGGTTTACACTGTAGCAAGTTAATTTGCTAACGATTTGAATTATGACTTTTAGTGCATGGTATTCACTGCGTAAATTTGTCTATAACAATTTACATAATGATGATTATGAAACTAAATTTAGTCATTTTCTCAACTATGCTTTGATATTGCTGATTTTAGGTAATGCTGCTGCGGTTTTACTCGAATCGGTCAATGATATTTATTTGTCTTATCAAGTTTACTTTGATTTTTTTGAAAATTTTTCAATCATTGTATTTAGTGTTGAATACGTATTGAGGCTTTGGTCGATTGCAGATAAAGACCCATTTTACTCCGCTTGGCGTAATCGTTTGAATTGGGTAAAAAGTGGTGGCGCAATTATTGATTTATTGGCAATTTTACCTGCATATCTAAATTTCTTTGTCCATTTTGATTTGCGTTTTTTACGTATTTTACGATTACTGCGTTTATTAAAATTAACTCGATATTTTGTGTCGTTGCAAATTTTGTTACGTGTCATTGAACGTGAAAAAGGTTCATTTCAAGCTGTTGTTTTTATTTTATTTATTATGATTATTATGGCCGCAGCTGGGGTGTATTTAGTTGAGAGTAAAGCACAGCCAGAGGTCTTTAGTTCTATTCCTGCGTCCATGTGGTGGGCTGTTGTTACTTTAACGACGGTCGGTTATGGCGATGTAACACCGATAACCCCTGTTGGGCGGATATTAGGTGCAATGATTACGATATTAGGGGTTGGCTTGGCAGCATTGCCAGCAGGTATTTTAGCCAATGGTTTGGCACATGAATTGGAGCAACGCAAACAACAATTAGAACTCAGTTTTCGTGAGTTGATTCAAAATCGTGAAATTGATTTTGTACTTGAGCCTGAAAAAATCGAAGAAATCCGAAAAACAGTGGGTTTAACCCGTGAGCAAACACAGGATATTATTTGGCAATTGTTACGTGAGCAAAAAGAGGAATCATTAAAGCAGGAGCGTGAGCAGTATGCATATTGCCCGCATTGTGGAAAAAAATTACCTGATTTGTAATGTGAAAAAAACACATTAGCTAAAGATGATTCAGTAAAACTTGATGAAGTATATTCATGTGAATAAAAAATAGTTAAATAAAATTTATGATGAATATGATTCATAAATATCATGATATGATAAATATAATTTAAAAATACTGATTTTCAGCTCATTCAGTATGTCGTTTGTGGAACTCATTATGTTGGAATTACGCCATCTCAAAACATTATTGGCACTCAGAGAACATGGTTCTTTGGTCGCTGCATCTAATGATCTGTGTTTAACGCCTTCTGCGCTTTCACATCAGTTGAAAGAGCTTGATCATTGGTATGGGGTAGAGGTGGTGAACCGACGGACACGTCCTGTGACCTTTTCGAATGTTGGGCAACGTTTACTACGCCTTGCCGATGACATTTTGCCGCAAGTTCAAATTGCGCAATCGGACATTACACGTATTGTGCATGGTCAAACCGGCCGAATTATTTTTTCTTCTGAATGTCATAGTTGCTTTGACTGGCTCATGCCGTTATTGAATGTCTACCGTCAACAATACCCCGATGTAGATTTAGACTTTGCCTCTGGCTTTGAAGCCAATCCGCATGAACTATTACAAACGGGCGAGTTTGATCTTCTGATTACGGCAGATCCGATCAATTTAAAAGGTGTGGAATATTTCCCTATCTTTGAATATGAGTCTCGTTTGGTACTGTCAAATACGCATCCCTTGGTTCGTGCAACAAATGTGACTGTTCAAGAATTAGCAGAAGAAACGCTTATTACCTATCCGGTCGATAAACATCGTTTAGATATCATGGCGAAATTATTTTTACCGGCCAATATTCAGCCTAAACACGTCCGTACCACAGATTTGACCCAGATGCTGATTCAGTTGGTTGCAAGTGGTCGTGGTATCGCGGCATTACCTGATTGGGTGGTAAATGAATATGAACAAAAAGGTTGGGTGACCTCTCGACGCTTAGATTGTGTTTCACCTGAAGGTTTAAGACGGACATTGTACGCCGGTTATCGTACCGAAGAGGCTGAAAAAAGCTATTTTGAAGGCTTCCTAAAACAGTTGGCGAAATTCTCACAAAAGCGCAATCAATATTATGCCAACTAAGGAGGATCTATGACTCAGAGTCTTTTTGTATACGGGACATTACGTCTAGGTCAGCCCAATGCTAATGTGATGGAGCGTATTGGTGGCGAGTGGAAGAAAGGTGTGGTATGGGGTGAGTTAGAACATAAAGGCTGGGGTGGTGGGTAGTCCTGGCATTCGTTTATCAAAGGCAGGTCTAGCGATTGAAGGCTATGTTTTTATCTCTGAAAACTTAGCAGCACATTGGGCAGCTTTAGATGAATTTGAAGGGGCTGAATACCAACGTGTGGCTGTAGATGTGCAATTGGAAGGCGGAGAATGGATGCAGAGTGAAATTTACGCTTTGAAATAATATTGAGGGGAGAGTCGTAAAATACGTGGGTCATCCATACATTACGTGGGTCATCCATACATTATGACTTTCCCCAACCTGCGAAATATGTATCGATGATTCTGCTTGCTCTGTTGTTTCCTTGAGTGCATTTTCTTTCGAAGAGCCGTATCTGAAAGAGTTGTATCTAAAGTGCTTGAATGCACAGAAATCACTTTAAGATTGCTATACAAGTGGATGAATAATTTTTAGAATTGAGCTGTATCTCACATTGAACCCTGTTTGAACTCAATCATGCCCAATTCTATAGAACCCTCACCAACTCAACTCATGTCTGTGATTCAAACGCAGACAGCTATTGCCAAACTGGGTTTAGATCTAAATGCAGTGATGACCGTAGTGGCAGAACAGGCGCAGCAGATTACACATGCTAAAGGTGCAGTTGTAGAGTTGGCTGAAGATGGTGATATGGTCTATCGTGCAGTGTCTGGCGGGGCGAGCCATTTACTGGGTTTAAGACTTCATATTGAAAACAGCTTATCAGGTCTATGTATTGCACAAAAACAAACACTGTATTGCCAAGATTCGGAAACAGATGCACGGGTAGATCGCGTGGCATGTCAACGTGTTGGATTGCGTTCGATGGCAGTAGTGCCATTGATTCATTGTGATGAAGGTGTCGGTGTTTTAAAGATTTACTCTGACCAAGTCGATGCCTTTCAGGAAGCCGATTTACATATATTAAGTTTGATGTCTGAGTTGATCGCTGCGGCGATGTACCATGCGACACGTTTCGGTGCGACAGAGCTATATAAATTGGCGACGCAAGATAGCTTAACCGGCTTAGCTAATCGGGCTTTGTTTGTCGACTTTTTACGCCAAGGTATAGAAAAAGCTCGCGCGCAGAAAAAAGTACTGGGTATCTTGATGATTGATATGGATGGTCTGAAGCCGATTAATGATCAGTTTGGACATCGCATTGGGGATGCTGCACTGAAAGAAATTGCACAGCGCATTTTGCGTGAAACACGTCAAGATGACTTGGTTGCACGCTTGGGCGGTGATGAATTTGCTGTGATTTTAACCAATATTGCCAAATGACTTGGTTGCACGCTTGGGCGGTGATGAATTTGCTGTGATTTTAACCAATATTGCCAACTTAGAGCGTGCGCAAACGGCGATGAATCGAATCGCAGAAAGTTGCGGACTGCCATTTGCATTCGAGCAAATGAGCTTGAAAATTGGTGCCAGTATTGGCATGGCTTTATTTCCAGAGGATGCCGAATCCATCGATCAATTGGTCGAAATGGCAGACTTGAAAATGTACGCCAATAAGCGTGAACGGAAACAAGTAAATATTGAATAACTCACTGCTTAAATAATTCACTAATTGTTATGCAGGTGAATTCCTTCACTACCGCCAAATTATTGAAAGTATCAGAAAAAACATTTTTGATGGGAATACGTGTTGTCTCAAACAATTGCAGATGACATCACGGAATATCATTGTTTAATTTAAATCAAAGTGCGCTTAGCATGTGACGGTGCAAGATGATTAAATAATTGAAAAATCATCTAAGGTCATTTGTTTTTTGACTCAAAATAATATTTTGAATTGTTAAGCTGTGCACTATTGCATGGCGAAAAGAGCATGACAATTCAATGAAAGGGATGTCAAAAGATTTATTCATTATTGCGGCAGGTTTTGTTGCTGCAATGCATATCGGGAAATTACCGCCCGCAATACCTGTATTACAACAGCAACTTGGTATTAGCTTTATTCAGTCTGGTTTATTGCTCTCACTAGTACAGGGTGCAGGAATGTGCTTTGCATTGTTGATTGGTAGTTATATCCAAAAAATTGGATTTAAACTGTGTATCTTATTGGGCTTAAGTCTATTGACGATAGCAAGTGCATGGGGGAGCTTTGCACAAAGCTTTGATGTCTTGTTGCTACTGCGTGTCATAGAAGGATTTGGCTTCTTATTGGTGACACTCACAGGGCCTGCATTTATCCGTCAGCTTGTACCGCTACAGCACATCAGCGCAAAGATGGGACTGTGGAGTGCTTATATGGGCGGAGGTATGGGGATAGCATTATTGGTTGCGCCATTTCTAATTGCTCAATATGGTTGGAGTGTGGTTTGGCTCAGTTTTGCTATGATCACTGCTGCATTACTGCTCTGTATCGCCATGTTTATTCCTCAGCCTAAAGCGGCGCTTAATACAACACCTGTTATTGGTCTCATTCGGGATACTCTTAAACATCCAGCAGCATGGCTTTTGGCGCTCATTTTTGGGACATATGCAGGGCAGTGGTTTGCATTGGTGGGATTCTTACCGATGATTTATGCACAAAACCAAATTTCAGCAGAACTGGCAGGTGCTTTAACAGCCAGCGTTGCCGTTGCCAATGCGGTGGGTACATGGGGGTGTGGACTGTTATTACAGCGTGGTTTTCAAGCTAAAACTTTAGTCCAACTGGGTTTTGCTGTTTTGATCATTTGCTCCTTAGGATTTTATCTCTTTAAAGATGCGTTACCTTTTTTACTGCAATATTTTACGGTGTTCAGTTTTTCGCTATTTGGTGGCTTAGTTGCTGCGACCGTCTTTGCGCAAGCACTACATTTTGCACCTTATCCTGCGGCAATTAGTACGACGATCGGCATGATTTTACAATGTTCTGCCATATCACAATTTGTTCTGCCACCTGTGATTGCCACCGTAGTTTCACAGACTGGAGCGTGGTTCTGGGCAGGTATCTTGATGTCAGCGTTGTCATTCGTTGGAATCATGCTTAGTCGACGTTTATTTCAAATGCAGCATGGCTCAAATTAACATTTTGTTAAACCGCTATGTCAGCAACGGCTTTATTGTTTAATCCCAATCAGTAGCGACAAGATGCCTGCTGCAATGAGTGGGCCGACAGGTACACCGCGCAGCATCGCAACACCTGCGACTGTCCCAATTAATAGTCCGGCAACTACATCTGGCTGATTGGACATCAGTTTGACACCACGTCCGCCTAGCCATGCGACAAAGATGCCAATGGCGATTGCGACGAGGGATTTCCAACTTAAAAAGGATTTTAAAATCGAATCACCAGGAATTTTTCCGCTAGCGATCGGCGTGAGTACGCCAATGGTTAAAATAATAATGCCAATGTTTAAGCCATATTGTTGCAGATAGGGGAAAAATTCACTTAAAGGCGTGATGCGGAAAATAATCAAGACACCTGCTGCTATGGTGATCGCTGTATTGTGGCTAAAGATGCCACAAGCCAATAACACCAATAACACGATCAGATTTAAATCCAACTGAGACATAGGATATTCGTGAGAAACTTCAATAAATAATCAATAGTGTAGCGCAGAAACATTAAAAACTGGCGTTCAAGATTATTTCCGCTATTTTTCCTGCAAGTTGGCTCGTGGTTCAGTATAAAATAGCAATATATGGTGTTTATTAGGTTGTTCTATGTTTTTGGAAAAAATGCTGCAATCACAAGGTTTTGGTTCGCGTAAATATTGCCAACAGTTGATTAAAAATGGTGCGGTCGAAATACACGGTGAGATTGTAGATAATCCAAAGCAAAAGCTGGACTTGAATGATTTAACTTACAGTGTGCATGGACAGGACTATACCTATCGTGAGCATGTTTATATCGCGTTAAATAAACCTCAAGGTTATGAATGTTCGCATCAGGCAACCCATCATTTTAGTGTTTTTGAATTATTTGATGATGTGCTGTTAAATCGTGGTTTGCAATGCGTCGGTCGACTGGATCAAGACACCACTGGACTGTTGCTGCTCACGGATGATGGTCAATATCTGCAAGCGCTGACACACCCTAAAAAGCATGTTGCCAAAGTATATTCGATGCATACCGCAGATCCTGTGACACCTGAGCAAATACAACAATTAGAACAAGGCGTGGAGCTGCGAAACGAAAAAGGCATTTTCGCTGCAACCGATGTGCAGCTATTGGCTTCACAGCAATTACAAATGACTGTTCATCAAGGGGTATATCATCAAGTGAAACGGATGTTGGCGGCTGTGGGCAATAAAGTTGAAACATTACATCGTGCTCAAATAGGACAATTAAAGCTTGAAGATATTGCTGAGGGTGAATGGATCTATTTGAATGCAGAGCAAATTGAACAATCGAAATTTCGTGAAAATCTAAATTCACAGTAATAGGTACAGGGCTTTGATACGTCATCATTTGAAGGATGAATGTGCGGTATTAAAGCCCTTTAATATGTCTGCTGTCTGCTGTCTGCTGTCTGCTGTCTGCTGTCTGCTGTCTGCTGTCTGCTGTCTGCTGATCTAAAGATGCGTTTTTCAACATGCTTTGTTGATGTATTTTAAAGCTGAGCAATGCATTAGCGAATAAAGTAATGATAGGTTTGAAATTCATCATCTTTAATGAAGCCCATCGATTCATAGAGTTGATGTGAGTGATAGTTATTTTTTTGAGTTTCGAGGCTGATTCGAAGCGCGCCTTCATGTTGAGCAAAGAGAACCGCAGTATCGATCAATTGTTTGGCTGAACCTTGACGACGATATATAGGGCTGACATAGACATCATCTAAAATATAGTAGGTTGAACAAGCCACAGATGAAAAGCCCAAATATAGTAAGATAAACCCAGTAATCACATCATCTTTTAAGCAAATAAAAATTACGCTTTCATTATTTTCAAAACGTTGTCTTAGAAATTTATATGAGATATCAAGATTAGAAGAGGTGCCATAAAATTGGCGATATTCATCAAATAAAACAGCAAGTGGATGAAGGTCTGCTTCTGTTGCGCGTCGAACGATCATTTTTTTCTATACTCCATGCTATTTTTTATCAGTCTTGCATGAAGCATATCGAATTTTCGAAATTGGTTGATTTATAAATTGTTTATAAATGCGACAGTGTTAAGTTTTGTCACCTTCACCCAAAATTGCATTGAGCTCTTCAAACAAGTCGAGATGATCATCATCTAATAATGGATCATTATTTAAAATTTCTAATTCCGCAGGGCTAATTTCAGTGGTTGAAATGGCTTGAGCTTCTTGTTGTTTTAATTTACGTAACTTAATCAATTGTTCAATATTGATATTTTGGTTTTCAATAGAGAAGGGGATCGATTTGGTTAAAACAACTTGTTTAAAGAATAGACGTACAGCCTGTGCAGGTGTAATGCCTAATTGCTTAAACACGGCAAAGGCCTGTTTCTTTTCCTGTGAATCGAGGCGGATTTGGTAGACTTCAGTTTTTCTCATATTCTTAGAAAGCTTTAAAATACTTAACTTTTCGCATTTATTCTAATCAAAACTGTTATAAATTCAAGAAAGTTTGGCAGTATTTTATCAATTTAATGTAATGACAATCGATTTACAGTGTCAATTCATAGGCAGAACTGAATTGAAAAGCCTGCTCTGTCACAGGATCGATAAACTCAAGCTGTTTCGCAAGTAGTTGTAAAGGTTGGCTGAAATCGTCATCTGCCTTATGTTGTACTACTGGATAAAAGGGGTCATTTTGAATTGGAATGCCCAAAGCATTTAAATGTACACGAAGTTGGTGTTGCTTGCCGGTATGGGGATTTAATTCATACTTAGCGCGGTTTCCATGCTGCTGGATCAGCTGAATGAAGGTTTCGCTGTTAGGTTCACCATCTACTATTTGCATTGTATAAAAAGGTTGACCTTTTTCCATGCGATAGCGAGTTGTCATTGGGAAATTTAACTCATCTCGATAAGCTGCAATGGCATGATAGGTTTTTTGAACTTGCCGCTTGGCAAACATCTGTTGATATAGCCCACGGCTTTCAACACATTTGGAGAAGAGCACCACGCCGGCAGTTTCACGATCTAAACGATGAATCGGTGTTAGGTGTTCAAGCTGCGTTTGTTTTTTGAGTCGAACCAACAAGGTTTCTTGTACATACTGACCGGTCGGACTCATGGTGAGAAAATGCGGTTTATCGACCACGATGAAATGATCATTTTCAAATAAAATCTGATGCTCAAAGGGAACATGAATTTCATGCGCTAAGAATCGATAATAATAAACATGACGATTTGTTTCAAAAGGACTGTCTATCGTTAAAGCGTCACCATCTGCAGCATAGACCAATCCATCCTTAAATCGTTGTTGCCACTCTGCTGCTTGGATATGAGGAAATTGCTCACACAAATATGCATAGACCGTTGTGGCTTGTGTGTGTTGACCGTCAAGGAAGACTTTACTGGCACTAACACCATTGATCATTGGGGGAGTAAATTCAAAACTGTGCATGAAGAAAGATCTAAAAACTGAGCAAATAAAGCAGAGAACACATCATGAAAAATGCTCAATCTATAGTGTGAACATATCCATTTTAGCCAGTGCGATGCTATCATATTTAATTCTTATGTACATGTTGTGAGTAATATGCAGTATTCATTCAGTCTGGAACTTAATAGTGAAGTCGATACCCAAAACTTAGCTACCGTACTGGCGACGCATTTTACGACGGGTGTAGCGTATTTAATTGGTGACTTGGGTGCAGGAAAGACCACGTTAACACGTTATTTTTTACAACACTTGGGTCATCAAGGTGCGGTAAAAAGTCCAACCTATACATTGGTTGAACCTTACAATATTCAAGGACAAGATATTTTTCATTTTGATTTATATCGTCTGAATGACCCTTATGAGCTTGAACTTATGGGTATCCGTGATTATTTAGAAACGCCGAACGCCCTATTTTTATTTGAATGGCCATCTAAAGGGGGCGACGAAATCCCTGAGGCTGATTTAATTATTAATATTGAAAAGTCTGCGGATGAAACCACCCGTACAGCGACTTTAAGCTCTTCTTCAAAAACTTTGCAAAACGCTTTGGAGCAAAAATTTAACCATGCTGAATGAAATCAGTGCCCGCCGCATTCGAACGCTTGATCCTGCCTTAGCCAACCAAATTGCCGCAGGGGAAGTGATTGAACGTCCTGCTTCTGTGGTCAAAGAATTACTGGAAAATTCCATTGATGCAGGGGCGACTGAGCTGATTGTTCGTATTGAACAAGGCGGCAGTACACTGATTGAAATTATAGACAATGGTCGGGGTATTCACCCTGAAGATTTACCTTTGGCGGTCATGCGCCATGCCACAAGTAAAATCCAAACTGCTGAGGATTTACATGCCATTGTAAGTCTGGGCTTTCGTGGGGAAGCCTTGGCTTCGATCGCTGCGGTGTCTCGTTTGACATTGACCAGTAGCCAAAATGATGACGGTGTAGGCTATCAGGTCGAAGTAAATGGCACTGCATTTGATTCACAAGAAATTCAGCCTGTGGCAGCGACGCAAGGCACCACCATTCGTGTGCAAGATTTATTTTTTAATGTACCTGCACGGCGTAAGTTCCTCAAAAAACCGGGGACTGAGTTTGGACATATCGAAGAAATTGTCCGTCGTTTAGCACTGACCCATTTTGATATACGTTTTGTCCTTGAGCATAACAATAGCATTAAGCTGAACTTGCCTATTGCAGATAGTGGTGCGCTGCGTTTTCAGCGGGTGCAACAATTATTAGGCCGTCAATTTACTGAAAATGCGTACTGGATGGATGCTGATAGCGTCAATATGCGTCTCAGTGGGTGGTTAGGTCATCCTTCAGATGCACGTGCGCAAGCCGATATGCAATATGTCTATGTGAATGGACGTATCGTAAAAGACAAGACAGTTTCACATGCACTTCGCATGGCCTATGACGGTATTTTGCATGGACATCAACATGCGGCTTATTTGTTATTTATGGAAGTTGATCCAGAGAATATCGATGTGAATGTGCATCCAACCAAGCATGAAATACGTTTTCTAAATCAACGTGAAGTACATGAGTTTGTGCGCCATTTTGCCAAATCGACATTAGCGCAATTTCAAACCGCGACAGCCGAATTGTCATCTGCAATGAAACTCGACGGGCAGGCACACGAAAATATTATTCCGCAGCCGCGTCATCAGGAACAATTTTCATTACATCAATCTCAGCCAGTTGCAGAGCAAGGCTCAAATTTTGTCAGTCCAGAGATCTCAGGCGGACTCACTGACTTTAGTTCACCTGCAACAGTGCAATATGCTTCTAATCATGCGCCAACAGGGCAGGAAGCTTATACACAGCAATATTCAAATGCGTCGAACAATAGTGTTGGATATCAGTCAAATTTAGCGGGTTCCAGACAGCTCAATAATGCATTGCAAAGTTATTTGGCGCCTTTACGTCAAACTGAGTCGTTAAATGATCCGGATACCGCATTGGCTGAACATATTCAGCAGAAAGTCGATGAGCATCCTTTGGGGATTGCCATTGCGCAATTGCATGGTATTTATATTTTGGCCCAAAACACCGAAGGTTTAATCATTGTTGATATGCATGCTGCGCATGAGCGCATTGTTTTACAACAAATGAAAACGGCTTGGGATAAACCTGAGTTTTGGACATCACAGCAATTGCTGATTCCTAAAGTCGTCAGTATCAGTCGGATGCAAGCGATGCGCGTCGATGAGCTCAAAGAACAATTGGCACGCCTAGGTTTAGAAATAGACCAATATGGCGATGAGCAAGTCATTGTTCGTGGTGTTCCTGCCATTTTGCATAAAGCAGACTTTGATGCGCTGATTCCAGATTTATTAAATGATTTAGACCCAAGTGATCAGGTTGCAGGGTTGCTACAAAAGCGCGATCAAATATTGGCAGGCATGGCCTGTCACGGCGCTGTACGCGCACACCGTATTTTAAGTCTATCTGAAATGAATGCATTACTGCGTCAGATGGAACAAACTGAATTTGCCAGCCAATGTAACCATGGACGTCCGACGTGGCGTGCGTTTCCATTGGCACAGTTAGATAAACTTTTTGCTCGGGGAGAGTAGTTTTACATGTCAAATCAATTGCCGGTCATCAACTTAATGGGACCAACTGCAAGCGGTAAAACCGCCTTGGCATGTGAGTTATACGAGCAAGGTGGATTCGAATTAATTTCAGTCGATTCTGCTTTGGTTTTTCAGGATATGGATATTGGTACGGCCAAGCCGAGTAAAGCTGAGTTGGAGAAATATCCACATCATTTGATTGATATTATCAGTCCGCTAGAAGTGTATTCGGCAGCGAACTTTGTGGAAGATGCCTGTGTGCTGATTGATGATATGCATGCACGAGGTAAAACACCGATATTAGTCGGTGGTACGATGTTGTATTACAAGGCTTTATTGGAAGGGTTGTCTTCAAATTTACCAAGTGCAGACTATGCTGTACGTGCTGAAATTGAAGCCAAAGCTGAGTCGCAAGGTTGGGATGCTGTATATGCAGAATTGTGCAATGTAGACCCATTGGCAGGTGAAAAATTTAAACCGAGTGATAAGCAACGAATTATCCGTGCGCTCGAAGTTTTTAAGTTAACCGGTAAACCCATTACTCAGTTACAAGCTGAGCAACCTAAAAACGTACCATACCGATACAATTTTCATAATTACGCATTATTGCCCGACCGATTAGAATTACATGAGCGTATAGCTCGACGCCTAAAAATAATGTGGGAAATTGGATTTTTAAATGAAGTGAAAGCTCTCATTGAAAAATACGATTTAGATGAAAATTTACCCTCTATGCGCTCAGTTGGATATCGTCAAGCTTTAGATTTTTTGAAAAATAGTGATCAAAGTAGCGAAAAACAGCGTGAAATGGAGGATAAGGCACTTTTTGCAACACGA
Organism: Acinetobacter sp. YH12096; assembly: GCF_013419215.1. Taxonomy (NCBI): domain Bacteria; kingdom Pseudomonadati; phylum Pseudomonadota; class Gammaproteobacteria; order Moraxellales; family Moraxellaceae; genus Acinetobacter; species Acinetobacter sp. YH12096. The sequence goes on from NZ_VPAM01000001.1 coordinate 91,778, forward strand.
CAACTTGCAAAACGTCAATATACTTGGTTAAGATCTTTGCAAGAAACGCATAAATTTACTACATATTTAACTGCGCAGCAGGCTCAAGAAGACTTGCGAAAGTGCTACGGATAAAGCAAAATTTACAGACTACCTTTTTGATAATTTTTAATTGAAAAGTAAAGGTAGCTTTTGCGCTGATTTTTATTATTTTTTGGAGTTATAACATGTCTAAAGGTCAAACTTTACAAGATCCGTTCTTAAATTCTCTCCGTAAAGAACGTATTCCAGTGTCGATCTTCCTTGTAAACGGTATTAAATTGCAAGGTCATATTGAATCTTTCGACCAATACGTTGTTTTATTAAAAAATACTGTAAGCCAAATGGTTTACAAACACGCTATTTCAACTGTTGTTCCAGCACGTAACCCACGTCCTGCTGGTGCTCCTGCTGGTGCTCAAGGCGCTGCTGGCTTCGGTGGTCAACAAGGCGGCTTCGGCGGCGGTCAACAAGGTGGCTTCGGTGGTCAAGGTGGCTTCGGTGGTCAAGGTGGCTTCGGTGGTCAAAGTGGCTTTGGTGGTCAAGGTGGCTTCGGTGGTCAAGGTGGCTTCGGTGGTCAAGGTGGCTTTGGTGGTCAAGGTGGCTTCGGCGGTCAAAGTGGCTTCGGCGGTCAAAATGCTGGTTTTGATGGCGAAACTAAATTTGAAGATGCTCAAGACGACGAAAACAACAATCGTTAATTGAGTTAAAAAAACCTCCCAAATGGGAGGTTTTTTTGCCTATAAAAAGAGTAGATGGTTTAAATACTGGTTTTTTAATAATTACTACAACTAATAATTACTACAACGCTGAATAATGATAAGAATCGACATAAAAAACCAGCCGAAGCTGGTTTTTTGTTTATTCACTTATTTCTTTTTACGATCTAGAGCAGGGTCTTTAATTTCAACATAGGCATTGTTGCGTATTTCACGTAACCAGCTGTCCAGTTCAGTGTCAAATTGACGCTCACCTAAAATCTGACGTGCTATACGTTCTTGTACTTCATGTGTCATGTCTTGTTGACGTGTATCTGTTACTTGCAGGATGTGCCAACCAAACTGAGATTGGAAAGGTTTGCTGATTTCACCTTTCGCTGTTGATTTCATCATCGCTTCAAATTCTGGAACCATAACACCTGGGCTAACCCAACCTAAACTACCACCATTGGCAGCAGAACCGGTGTCATTCGAGAATGTTGAAGCCAAGACAGCAAAATCTTCACCTTTTTGCAGGCGGTTATACAAGCTGTCTATCATTTGCTTGGCGTTTTCAGGACTCACCACTTCAGAAGGTTGAATCAAGATATGGCGAGTTTGGTATTGTGGAACAATGGCTTTTTGTTCGCCACCTTTACGGTCAACCAATTTTAAAACATGAACGCCATCACGTACTGAAATCAGTTCAGTGGTTTGACCGACTTGCAAAGGTGCTACACGTGCAGCAAGTTCATCTGGAATATCAGATAAGTTGCGGAAGCCCATATCTGCACCGTCAACTTTAATGTCTTTGGTGCTGTATTTGTTGGTAATCGCTTTAACATCGTTACTTGCTGCCAGTTCTTTGCGAATGTCTTCAGCGATTTTAACGGCATTATCACTGCTAGCAACGCGTACATGTAAGACGTGGACTTGATTACCTAGCGCAGCTTGACCTTGTGGTGAGCTTAAGAAGTTTTTCACATCTTGGTCACTGATTTGAATACGAGAAGTGACCAACTGTTGGCGTAGGCGTTGTAACGCGATGTCTTCAGCGATACGTGCACGTAAACCAGCATAGGTATTTGGCGCAACAGCATCTAATTTTTGCTGAAATGCTTCTAAGCTTGGAGAACCTGCGTCTTTTGCAACTTTAAGTACGGCTTCATTGAGCGATTTTTCATCCGCTTTGACATTATATCGTTTCACTTGTTCAAGCTGTGCTTGGCGCGTAATTAGCTGTTCTAAAGCTTGTTGCTGCAAGTATTCGGTCGGTGGGACGGTTTGTTTTTTTGCTTGAAGTTGGTGAGTGATCTCGGCAATGCTTTGATCAAGATCACTACGAAGAATCACGCTATTGTCAACGACAGCTACAATTTCATCTTTAGGTTGCGCAGCAGCAAATACAGATACAGAAGTCGATAGGCAAAGTGCCAAAGCTGACGCTTTAAAAATTTGTTTTAACTGTTTTGTCTTCATTAACGTTCTGTCCAAGATTGATTAATATTGTTAAAACCCAACACTCGGTTTTCAAGCAAAGAGGTTAATTTATTGTTGAAGCCACCTAAACCTTTTAGGGTGAACTCCGCCATAATGGCACGTTTTGGTTTAACATCTGAAGATGTTACATCATCTAAATCGTTATAGTACGAACGACCATAAACTGAAACACCCCAGCAGCATGACTCGTAGTTCACACCAAGTAAATATTCACGCGCAATACTGTTGTCGAGGTCATATTGTGCATGACCGATAATACGCCAGTTATTGTGAATAGGTTGAATAAACGATGCTACTGCTTGGTCATAGCTGTCTTGGCGGTTCGGAATGTCTTTACGATAGAAATAACCGACATTGTATAAATTGCCTTTATTTCCTGTGTAATACATTTGAATATCGCGCTGAGCATTATCACCATTCGCCATCCATGCAGAATTGGCATTGACACTGATGCTGTCAGATAGCTGGCTAGAAATGCTCACGACAGGGCCAGTATGGCGTTCGGTATCAAATTTATCAGAGACGTTGTTTAGCGTGACGCGACGGTCTTCAAAATAGAAGCTTTGACCAACACTGGCTTTTAAACGCTCAAGACCTACATCATCAAATAAACTATAGCTTAAACCTAGAGATGCGAAGTTGTTGTCTTCTAAACGGTCATTACCGTAGAAGCGACGCGGGCTAAATAATTGGTCATAGTTAATTGACGCTGTGGTTGAGTCAAAGTTCGGGTTGGTGTCTTGGTTTTTGTATGGAGAATACGCATAGAAGAAGCGAGGCGTTAAGGTTTGTAGATAGCGACCTTCGCGCTCCATCACAAGACCCGCATCTAAAGTGAATTGCGGTACAACGACCGATTTACTTTCATTTGATGAACTAATGTTTTGTGCATTAACGGTGTCTTGATCGTAAATCGTGTTGACGTTACGAATAGACACTTCTGGGATTACAAAAGACCATGGGTTACGATAGTTATAACGCACACTAAAGTCGTTATAAATACGTGCACCACTTGGCTCATACATTGTCGCATCACTATTGTTTTGCGGAATATTATCGCCACGCAGATTCTTTTTAAAATAAGCCGTATCGTTGTTAAATTCGTACTGTAAGCCTAGAGGATTACCTGTCTTGTAGTTCAGTAGGAATTGTGGCAAACGCGCATACGGGCGGTCTTCATCACTGACAGTTTTATCTAGTGTTTGGAAGTCTTCAACTTTGAGCTGTGCTTTTAGGCCAGGGATACCATTTTTATAATTGAGTTCCCATGCACGGCGTAAGTTCAGGTCAGTTTTTGAGTTTGGATTATTATTGAGATCTGAGAAATAGTCTTTATCAGATGCATAGTTATATTCTAAATTTGTCGTGAATTGATCGTTAATTTTCCAGTTATGGAGGAAATGTAAGTCTTTACGATCTTGATCGTCATACTTTTGGTCGGATGGTAAATAACCACCCCACACCATCCCTGAACCAAAGTTTTTGGTCAAATAACGGAATTCACCTTCCATCATTGCGCCACGGTCTGCAATATAACGTGGTGTTACCGTAGCATCATAGTTTGGCGCAAGGTTTAAATAAACTGGAACTGCAAGTTCAACACCACCATCATTGGTAAAACCAAAGCTTGGGGTCAAAATACCTGTGGTACGACGGTCATCAATCGGGAAGTTGAAATAGGGCACAGCGATCACAGGTACGTTTTTTACATATAATGTTGTACCTTTGGTTTCACCGCGGCCAGTTTCTTGATTCAGCTTAATTTTGTCTGCTTGAATTTTCCACGTTGGTTTTTCATCGGGTGGACAAGTGGTATAAACCGCATTTTCTAATTCTAGGGTTTCTGTTGAAGTACGTGAAATTTTCTCAGCGCGACCGTGTGCATGCTGCTGTTCAGCAATAAAGAAACTGTTATTTAAATCACCCTGTTGGGTTTTTAAATTGTAATCAATCGAATCACTTTGAGAAATCAGCCCAGACTGTGCCATTTGTACGCGGCCAGAAGCATTGGCGTAGGTTTGGGTTTTATCAATTTTGATTTGATCGGCACGAATTTGACGACCTTCTTGGTCAATCAGAACATTACCTTCAAGAATGGAGTCGCCATTCGGGTCAAAATGACCATAGTCTGCGGTAATGGTAGAGGTTGCATCTTCAGGTGCGACTGCTTTCGTTGTTGGAGCAACTGGGGTAATCCAGGTGCCTGTACAAAACGCAGAACTTAATTGATTGGTGTTGCGAATCTGTGCTTCAGGTGCAGACTTATCGACATAATATTGTTCGAAGAACTGCTGCCCAGGATAAGCTTCTGAAATGCTTTGTTTGAGTTGTTCTGTATCGTCATCCGTGGACGGGTTTGAAACAGGTGCTGCATAGCTTGGTAACGAGCTACCACATAGAAGGGTTAAGATCGCAGTCGCTAAAGGATTAAATTTAAACTGATGCTTCATTTGTCTCATTAACCAGGTATGCTTAATCGCAATTAATTATTGTCGCATCATAGAGAAAAAGTTGATAAGTAGCTACACTTAGCACTTTAAAAACTCAGCCTGTATTAGAATTTATCGCAAATGAATACACAACGTGAACAATTGATACAAACATGGATTTCATCTGTACTCGGTTCAGATCAATTTGAAATTAACTTCTTAGCAGGCGATGCAAGCTTCCGTCGTTATGCACGAATCAAATTGAATAATAAAACATTTATGCTCATGGATGCACCACCAGAAAAAGAAGATTGTGGTCCTTTTGTGTCGATTGATGAATTTTTTGATGCACATGGCGTGCGTGTACCACATATCGTGGCCAAAGACCTCGATCAAGGCTTCTTGTTGTTAGAAGATTTTGGTGATGTTTTGTTGTCTACATTGTTAAATGATCAAACAGTAGACGCACATTATGCTCAAAGTTTTAAACAGTTGATTCAATTACAGTCAATTGATGGTACTGCTCATTTTCCTGCATACGCCTATGAAAAGCTGATTTCTGAAATGGAGCTGTTAACCGATTGGTTGTTGCCATCTTTACAGGTACAACCGACTGCAGAAGAATCAGCACTGATTAAACGTACTTTTGCTATCTTAGCCAATGCTGCATTGGCTCAGCCTCAAGTGATTGTGCATCGTGATTTTCATAGCCGTAATTTGATGGTGCTTGATGGTGAGCAAGATCAGGGCGTGATTGATTTCCAAGATGCTGTGATTGGTGCAGATACTTATGATTTGATTTCTATTACACGTGATGCCTATGTGCAGTGGAATGCAGATCGCGTTTATGCATGGTTTAAGACGTTCTATGATTTGCTACCTGCATCGGCAAAAGAAGGTCGTAGCTTTGAGCAATTCAAACAAGACGCAGACCTCATGGCGATTCAACGGCATATCAAAATTTTAGGTATTTTTGTGCGCTTATTTGAGCGTGATGGTAAGTCAGGTTATCTCAAAGATTTGCCGCGCGTGATGTGGTATTTACTCGAAGAAAGTAAACCGTATGCAGAATTACAACCTTTTATGCAATTTATTCAGGCTAAAGTATTGCCGAAATTTGAAGCCAAATACGGCACTTATGAGGTTGTTGCATAATGAAAGCCATGATTTTAGCGGCGGGTCTCGGAAATCGGATGCGCCCTTTAACATTGTATAAGCCAAAGCCGTTGCTTGAAGTGGGTGGAAAACCACTGATTGTTTGGCATATAGAAAAGCTAAAAAAAATTGGCGTAACTGAAATCATCATCAATTCTGCATGGCTTGCAGATATCCTGATTGGTACTTTGGGTGATGGTTCGCAGTTTGGTGTAGATATTCGCTGGACACGTGAAGCGGAAGGTCTGGAAACAGCCGGTGGCATTATTAATGCTTTACCTTTGCTTGGGACAGAACCGTTTATTTTAGTCAATGGTGACGTTTGGACGACCTACGATTTTTCAGCCTTGCTCAATGTTGAGTTGAAGGGTGATTTAGCGCATTTAGTGTATGTTACCAACCCAACGCAACATCCAAAGGGTGATTTTATCTTGGATGCAGGGCGTAGTTATACCTTTGAGCAAGAACATACAGGCGAGGCACTCACCTATAGCGGGATCGCAGTTATACATCCAAACATGTTTGATGGATTGGAAGCTGGCAAGCGTCCGCTCGCACCATTATTGAAACAAGCCATGTTGGATGGAAAAATTTCTGCAGAGAAAATGCAAACTGCGTGGGTTGATGTTGGCACACCTGAGCGTTTAAGTGATCTAGATCTACAGATTCGCCAAGGCATGTACGATTAAGTGCATATTCGCTAAGCGTTAGCTACTGTTCCACGGCTTAGAAATCGGTATACTTCAGTTAATTTTTATTGAGATGTCTTCTTTATGCATCCTTTTTTTCAAGACTTAAAGCAAGGTAGTCAAAAGCTTGGCTTAGATTTGAGTGAAGAAGCATTAAATCTATTGCTGAAATACCAAGATGCCCTAGTGCTGTGGAACAAAGCGTATAACTTGACCGCTATTCGTGATCCTAAAGAAATGTTGGTTAAGCATTTATTGGATAGCTTAAGTATCCTAAATGATTTGCCTGCAGGTCGTTTATTGGATATCGGTACGGGTGGTGGCATGCCGGGCATGATCATTGCACTGTGTCAGCCTGAACGTGAATGTGTGCTTTTAGATGCCAACGGTAAAAAAATTCGATTCTTAAAACAATTTATTGCTGACTTAAAACTAAAAAATGTCATTGCGGTACAAACACGTGTCGAAAATGAAGACAGCATTAATGAACTGGGGCAGTTTGATGTGATTACCAGTCGTGCTTTTGCATCGTTAACCGATTTTGTGGATGCGTCTAAACCGTATATGCATGAGCAAAGTATTATTGCGTCGATGAAAGGCTTAATTCCTGAAGAAGAAGTTGAAACACTGAAAAGTGATTTCAAGATTGATATCGTTGCATTAAAAGTTCCACGACTTGATGAGCAACGTCATTTAATTTTTCTTAAACGTATTTAAAATTTTCAAAGGACTGGGGTTACCATGGCTCAAATTATTGCGATTGCAAACCAAAAGGGTGGCGTAGGTAAAACCACAACGGCTGTGAACTTGGCTGCATCTTTAGCCATATTAAAAAAACGAGTTTTACTTGTGGACATGGATTCACAAGGCAATGCCACGATGGGTTCGGGCATTCAAAAAAATGATTTGCTGTATTCAGTCACAGATGTCTTACTCGGCGAAGTGCCGATTGAAACCGCCATATATAAAGCGGAAGTGGGCTATAAAGTTTTAGGTGCAAACCGTGACTTGGCCGGTGTTGAACTGGCGATTGCGGATCAAGACGGTCGTGAGTTTATTTTGCGTGAAGCGTTGGCAAGTGTTGAAAAAGACTTCGACTATATTATTGTCGATTGTGCGCCAAGTTTAAGTTTGATCACTGTCAATGCACTTGCAGCGGTACGTGCGGTGCTGATTCCAATGCAGTGTGAATATTATGCATTGGAAGGTTTGGCTGACTTAACCCAAACCATTGACCGTATTCAGCAAGCTTTAAACCCAGATCTAGAGATCGTGGGTGTGCTTCGTACCATGTACGATGCGCGTAATGCCTTAACACGTGATGTGTCTGCTGAGCTTGAACAATACTTCGGTCAGAAACTTTATGACACGGTCATTCCGCGAAATATTCGTTTGGCTGAAGCGCCTGCGCACGGTTTACCAGTAATTTATTTTGAAAAAAGCTCGAAGGGTGCAGTTGCTTATTTGAACTTGGCAGCTGAGATGTTAAAAAAAACCAAAGTAAAAAAAGGAACTAAAGCATGACCGTAAAAAAACGCGGACTGGCTAAAGGTCGTGGTCTGGATGCCTTACTCGGCTCAATCCAAAAAGAAAAACTACAGCTCGAAGCAAAAGCTTTAGATCATGGACAGTTAAAACAAATTGATGTGCATTTATTGAAACGCGGCGAGTATCAACCGCGTCGTTTCATTAAAGAACAAGATTTACAAGAACTTGCTGCATCGATTGAAAAGCATGGTGTCATGCAGCCAATCGTCATTCGTCCTGTCGAAGATGAAAAGCATCCCTACGAAATTATTGCTGGTGAGCGTCGTTGGCGTGCGGCTCAGCTTGCAGGTTTAACCGAAGTTCCTGCCATTGTTCGTGACTTGAGTGATCAAGTGGCAATTGCATTGGCATTGATTGAAAACATTCAACGTCAAGATTTGAACCCAATCGATCAAGCCATGGCTTTACAACGCTTCCATGACGAGTTTGGTTTAAGTCATCAAGAGATTGCCGATACGGTAGGTAAAGCACGTACCACAATTAGTAACTTGCTACGCCTCTTGTCTTTAGCGGATCAAGTCAAAGACTTTATGCAGCAAGGTTTGCTCGATATGGGGCATGCACGTGCGATCTTGACCTTAAAAGCCAAAGATCAGCTTAAAGTTGCCGAAATGGTGATTGAAAAAAGTATGTCTGTACGTCAAACCGAACAATTTGTTCGTGATTTGAATGCACCAAAACAACAAAAAGCTAAACCAAGTGTTTCATCAGACATTCAACAACTGACACAACGTCTCTCTGATCGTTTCAGTGCAGATGTGAAAATTGATCATAATAAACAAGGGAAAGGCAAGCTGGTGATTAGCTACCATACTCTTGAAGAGCTAGATGGCATTTTAAATATTTGTCTAGCTGAATAATTTTTAAATTCGATTTATTGGGGAAAATCAAATGTGGGAATTAGTCAAAGCGGGCGGGTGGTTAATGATCCCGCTCGTCATTTGTTCGATCTTTACGGTAGCCATTACCATTGAGCGCTTTATTCGTTTAAAGAAATCAATGGTGTTACCAAAAGACTTGATGATGAATGTAAACACATCGGTGAAAGATGTGGTGCAGCAGCTAAAGCAAAGTCCAACTTTACAACAAAGTATATTGGGTCGTGTATTGGGCGCAGGTTACGCTAGTAAAGATCAAAACGAGCAATATGCACGTGCGCAAATGGAAGTCACAGCGTCACAAGAAATTGGTTATTTAGAAAAAAATATCAACTTTTTGGGCACTTTAAGCGCTGTTGCACCTTTACTAGGTTTGTTGGGTACGGTGATCGGTATTATTGAAGCATTCTTAATGATTGATATAGGCACCAATAGTGATCCAGTGTTGATGATGCCGGGTATTTCTAAAGCCTTGATTACCACTGCTGCCGGTATGTTAATTGCTGTACCTGCATTATTTGCACATCGCTATTTCCAACGTTTGGTTCAGGAATATGTGGCTGAGTTAGAACAGCAGTCGACGTTATTTCATGCCGCTTTGTTTTATAAAAAAACACCTGAAGTAGAAAGTCAGGACATTCAGAAAGCCAGCTGAGTGGAGACTGCGCATGAAATTTAAACGTCGTCAGGTTGAAGATATTCATATCAACCTCACACCGATGATTGACTGTTTGATGTTCATTTTGGTGTTCTTGTTGCTCTCGACTACCTTTAACCAGATGAGTCGAATGAACCTGACTTTGCCAGATGCACAGGGTGTTCCACCTAAAAACTATGATCAAAAGATTGAAGTTGTGGTGGATTCAACAGGACATTATTCTGTCAATGGTCAGTCATTGGCCAGTAAAGAAGTCTCTGATTTGAATACTGCAATTAAACAGACAGCCAATGATCGTCGTGATTTAATGTTTGTGATTGCCGCAGATGCAAAAGCAACACATCAAGATGTGATTCGGGTGATGGATGTTGCAGGTCAACTTGGATTTGTGAATGTCAACATCAGTACTAAAGTTCCAACTCGAGGTTATTAGTGAAGCACGATTTTAAGGTCTATTTACGCCTATTAAGTTATTTAAAACCTTTTTGGGGAATCGGCCTGCTGGTTTTGCTTGGTTTCGGTATTAATGCTGCGACAGAAGTTTCTGTCGCAAAATTATTGGAACGCATTATTGAAGCCATTCAAAACAAAGATCAAAGCTTTACAACCTTATTTCCACTCTTGGTGGTTTTATTGATGTTCTTCCGTGGACTCGGTTTGTTCATGGGGGGATATTTTACCGCAGTGATTTCTCGAAACTTAATTTTTAATATTCGTCAGCAAGTGTTCGCAAAACTCATGCGTTTGCCTTCGCAATATTATTTAGATAATTCGAGCGGTCATATCACTGCAAAAATTATGTATAACGTTGAACAGTTGACGGCGGCATCGTCTGAGTCACTGAAAACGATTGTACAACAGGGTCTGATTACCATCGCATTATTGGGTTATTTGCTGTATACCAACTGGCGTTTAACTCTATGTATTTTAATTTTTGGCCCAATTATTGGGCTGATCATTCGTAAAGCGTCGAAACGCATGCGTAAATTATCCATGCAAGTACAAAGTACCATGGGTGACGTTAACCATGTGGTGCAAGAGACAGTACAAGGCAACTTGGTAGTGAAGGGCTTTGCAGGGCAAGATTATGAACAAAAACGTTTTTATGAAAGCTCAATGGAGAACTTACGCCGCGGCTTAAAAATGGTTGTGGTGCAGCAACTCAATAGCCCAATTGTTCAGCTGATTATGTCGATCGCGCTCAGTATCGTGATGTATATCGCGCTACGCCCAGAGATTCTACAAGATACAACAGCAGGTGAGTTTGTAGCGTATATCACTGCCGCAGGTATGCTGAGTAAGCCGATTAAAACCTTAACGGATGTCAATGAAAAACTACAACGAGGCATGGCAGCAGCTTATTCAGTTTTTGAATTGCTTGATATGCCTGAAGAAGTAAATAACGGCACGCTGAAGCCTGCTTTGAAAGGCGATGTCGAATTTAAAAATGTTAATTTGATCTATGCCGATGGTCACCATGCGATTCATGACTTCAATTTAAAAGTGAATGCAGGGCAAACTGTTGCATTGGTTGGGCGTTCAGGTGCAGGTAAAACCTCACTGGTCAATCTGTTGGTGCGTTACCAAGAGGTATCCTCAGGCCAATTGTTGCTTGATCAGCATGATATTCACGACATAGAGCTCAATAGCTTGCGTACTCAGATTTCGATGGTCAATCAGCAAGTGGTTTTGTTTAACCGGACAGTGCGTGAAAATATTGCTTATGGTCAGCTCGAGCATGCAACAGATGAACAAGTCATTGCTGCTGCCAAAGCTGCATTTGCACATGATTTTATTATGGACTTACCGCAAGGTTATGACACACCATTGGGTGCCCAAGGTTTAAATCTATCTGGTGGACAACGTCAACGGATTGCGATTGCGCGTGCGATTTTGAAAAATGCACCGATCTTAATTTTAGATGAAGCGACCAGTGCGCTAGATAACGAATCTGAATTTTTCATTCAGCAAGCATTTGACGCTGCGATGCAAGATCGTACCACGATCGTGATTGCACATCGTTTATCGACCATTGAAAATGCAGACTGTATTGTGGTGATGGATAAAGGGCGTATTATTGAACAAGGTTCACATGCGGAACTGATGGCACAACGTGGTGCATATTACCAACTTCATCAGCGTAATTTTGAGGAAAATTAAGTCATGTCTTTTGCACAATTGATTCAGGATGCTTGGAATGAACAGGCAAAGTGGCTCGTTGTGTTTAGACCTTTGTCATGGCTTTATCGTGGCGGCTTTTTACTCAATAAAAAACTCTATCAATCAGGTATTAAGCAAAGTTATAAAGCGCCTATTCCAGTCATGGTCATTGGAAACATCACAGTGGGTGGAAGTGGTAAAACCCCATTGCTCATTCACTTGGTCAGTTATTTAAATAGCTTAAAGCTGCGTGTTGGTGTGATCAGTCGTGGCTATGGTGGTCAAGGACCATTTCCGGCCTATGTGGATTTAGATTCGACGGCTGAAATCGTGGGTGATGAACCGAGCTTAATCGTTCAATCTACTGGCGTGCCGATGGCAGTCGGTCCAAATCGCCAGCAAAGTATTGAGTTACTGCTATCTAAGCATGAATTGGATTTGATCATCTGCGATGATGGGTTGCAGCATTGGGCGCTTCAACGTCAGTTGGAGTGGATCGTACTGGATAATAACCGTGGTTTAGGCAATGAAAAATTATTACCCGAAGGTTATTTGCGTGAACCGAAAAAGCGCCTTGCCACTGGAACGGTCATTGAGCATTCAGCAGATCCAAGTTCTCCACTGAATATGCACTTAGAAGCGGCGCAGCCTTATTTGCTCAATAAAGATCTTGTGACGACATTTGATGCAAGTAAAGATTTTTATGCTGTGGTGGGTATCGGCTTTCCGCAACGCTTTTATAAAACCTTAGAAAATATGGGGATTCATCAATTTCAATGTCATGAATTCCCAGATCATTATGAATATGAACTGAGTGATTTGCAGTTTGAAGATGCGAATCCCATCATTACCACTGAAAAAGATGCAGTAAAAATTTTAGCGATCCTCAAAAATAATCCAGATTTTAAAAGAGAAATATGGGTTGTTCCTGTAGATGCAGTGTTATCACCTGCGTGTTATGAAACTTTGCATGCGCAGTTGAAACAACTGGGTCTGAAACTTCCCGAAGGCATTTAATTTATGAAACATATTGTTATTCCTGCACGTTTTTTAAGTTCACGTTTACCGGGTAAGCCTTTACTTGAAATTCATGGTCGTCCGATGATTTTACGTGTGGTCGATCAAGCCAAAAAAGTTGCAGGATTCGATGATCTTTGTGTCGCTACAGATGATGAGCGTATTGCAGCAGTGTGTCGTGCAGAAGGGGTTGATGTGGTACTGACCTCTGCAGAGCATCCATCTGGGACAGATCGTTTAAGTGAAGTTGCATGCATCAAAGGTTGGGCGAGTGATGACATTATTGTCAATGTGCAAGGTGATGAACCTTTGCTTCCCGCTCAATTGGTAAAACAAGTTGCACAATTACTTGTTGATCAACCGACATGTTCGATGTCGACGCTCTGTGAGCCGATTCATAGTCTAGATGAGTTTCAACGTGACAGTATCGTCAAAGTGGTGATGTCAAAGCACAATCAAGCGCTGTATTTTAGCCGTGCGACTATTCCGTATGACCGTGATGGTGCAAAGCAAGCTGAACAAACCTTGCATGATCAGGCTTATCGTCATTTAGGCCTATATGCATACCGCGTAAAACTCCTACAAGAATATGTCACTTGGGATATGGGTGTGCTGGAAAAATTAGAAAGCCTTGAACAATTACGCGTTTTGGAAAATGGTCACCGTATTGCCATTGCTGTGGCAGAAGCGAACCTTCCACCGGGCGTAGATACTCAAGCTGACCTTGATCGTTTGAACCAAATGGATGTTTCGAACTTCGAATAAGGTTAAACGATTTATGCAAAATGACATTGTGGCGCAAGTGTACCCTTGGCAGCAAAATACATGGAATACATTAACCAGCCGTTTTCCACAACTGGGACATGGCGTGCTTTTGTATGGCAAAAAAGGCTGTGGTAAAGAGGCATTTGCAAAACAATTTCTTGCTTGGGTGCTGTGTCAAAAACGTGATGAGCGAACTGAGCCATGTGGTGAGTGTGGGAGTTGCCAGTGGTTAAAGTCAGATACACATCCAAATTTTGTCCACATCAGTACAGATGAAGACAATAAAAAGCAAAATGCCAAAATTAAAATCGAAAAAATTCGTGATTTGTTGCCTTTTGTACAACAAACCGTGGATGGTTGGCGAGTTGTGTTGATTGAGCCTGCTGAAGCATTAAACATTGCGTCATCGAATGCTTTGTTGAAGACACTGGAAGAGCCGGGCGAGCGGATTGTGATTATGTTATTGGCAGAGCATTATTTGAAATTGCCGGCAACCATTCGCAGTCGAATGCAGCACTATGCATTGGATCGTATTGAACCGGAACAATCACAGCAATATTTACAGCAGCATTTGCCCGATAGTGGTGAAACCCAGCGCAAAGTTCTCATGAACTTAGCCAGTCAAATGCCATTACAAGCGATTTCATTGGCAAGTAGTGAATGGCTAAATATGCGCCAAGAGTTTCTACAAGATTGGCAAAAACTTGTGACACAAAAAAATATGCCGATGGCAATTGCGACCAAGTGGAATAAAGCTCTGAGTTTTAGTGATTTTAGTCAAATGTTTGAATACTTGTTGTCCGATATAATTTGTGTCAAGCTAAATCAATCCATAAAAAATATAGATTTGGATTTTGGGGTGTTGGCAGAGCAATATTCGCTCGAAACACTCTTTGGGATTTATACAGAATTACAGCAGTCTAAGCGGTTCATCGAGCAGAACGTACAGGGGAATCTGGTCGTAGATGAGCTTTGCATCAAACTGATGAATGTTTAATTAAGGGGAAACATCATGCAACCACGTATGGGCGGGATCGTTCACGCTAATATTCCAGATGTGGAAACACTTTTTGCGAGCTACATGCCTTATGTCGTTGGTGGCGGTTTATTTGTACCATCAAAGCAAGCTGTGAAAATGGGTGATGAGGTTTTCTTATTGGCGACTTTGCCTGAACAAAGTATAAAAATTCCTTTGACAGGAAAAGTAATTTGGATTTCGCAAAAGCAAAATGGTATTAAACCACAAGGCTTTGGGATTCAATTAAGCGGCGAAAAAGGCGTTTATTTTAAAACAGAAGCAGAACGTTTACTTGCAGGGCTTAAATCTGAGGGGCGTAGAAGTTACACTATGTAGTTACAACAGTGAAGACTTGTAGGTACATATTGTGTTTGTAGATACCCATTGCCATTTAACCATGCTCGATTTAAGCCCTTATGAGGGTAATTTAGATCTTGCATTGGATCAGGCTCGTCAAGCCGGGGTCTCAAAATTTATGAGTATCTCGGTTGATCTAGATGACCATATCGAACTTTCAAAAATTGCTTCACGTCATGCCGATGTGGGTTATTCCGTTGGGGTACACCCATGTGAAGATCCTGCAACGATGGATCGGGCAACAGAAGAATATCTCATTGAATTAGCACAACCTGAAAAGGTTTGGGCGATTGGTGAAACAGGGCTGGATTATTTTCATAGTACAGACTTTATTGCAGAGCAAAAAGAATGCTTTGCCCGTCATATTCACGCATCGCAAGCCGTAAAAAAACCGGTGGTTGTACATACCCGTTCTGCAAAGCATGATACGGTGGATATTATCCGTGCAGAGAAATCTACTCACGGTATTTTGCATTGTTTTACTGAAGATTGGGAAACGGCAAAAGCTGTCTTAGATTGTGGATATTACGTGTCATTTTCAGGCATTGTTTCTTTTAAAAATGCACAAGATTTGCGTGATGTGGCCAAGCAAGTACCATTGGATCGAGTGCTGATTGAAACTGATAGTCCATACCTTGCACCGATGCCCTATAGAGGAAAGTCTAATGAACCAAAATACGTTCCCTATGTAGCCAAAGCCTTAAGTGATGTATATGATAAGTCAATTGAAGAGATGGCTTTCATTACAATGCAAAACTTTGAAAATCTCCTCAATCTTAAGTAAATAATTTGAATTGATATAAGAGTAAGAGAGTATAGGGTGAAGATGGATCGTCAAGCTCAGTTTAGAGCAAGAGAAGCATTAATTTTCCAAGTGGCAGAGCAACTGCTATTGGAAAATGGCGAAGCAGGGATGACACTAGATGCGCTAGCGGCAGAACTCGACTTGGCAAAAGGGACGTTATATAAACATTTCCAAAGTAAAGATGAACTATATATGTTGCTCATTATTCGTAATGAACGCATGTTATTGGAAATGATTAAAGACACCGATAAAGCTTTTCCTGAACACCTTGCTTTCTTTATGTTGCATCACTTACATCACCCAGAACGTACAGTGTTGTTTCACCAAATTGAAGAGCGTTTATCGACAACGGGTGTGGGTATTCAACACTTGTTTAGTGAACTTTATCAAGTGCGCAAACAGCGTCTAAGATTGATCATTCGTATGACTGAGCGTTATTTGGAGTCGATTCAAAGTAGCATGCCAGTACGTGATTATCTTGCTTCGATTTGGTCACTTACACATGGCGCCGCAGCAATTTTGAACTCTAGTTTTTATCAGCGTTATTTGGGTTCAAGAGACACCTTGCGGGTTGCTTATATTGATCAAGCCTTGGCCTTACCAAAACAAGTGCATGCGGTTGCTCAATTCGCTTAAAGGCTGTTTATGAAAATAGCATCACCATCATCGGTTCGTGGCTTCACCCTCGTTGAATTGATGGTGGTGATTGTGATTATGGGCATCATGGCCTCATTGGTGCTTTTGAATATCGGTGGGACAGATCAACGCAAAGCCATGCAAGCACGCGAAGTGTTTGTAATGGATCTGAAACGAATATTACGTGATGCAAATGATCAAGCTTTGATATTGGCCTTACAGCAAAAAGCTGGAACGGATGTCAACACGCAAAGCTATGCGGTACAAGAATATTTACCAGAACAAAAGCGTGTAGAAAATAGTATTTTAAATCAGAACAATAAATGGCAAAACTATAAAAACTTTGAAACCCGAGTATTACCTGAAAATGTCTCTTTTACGATTCAGCCTTTAGACCAGCAGTATGAAAATGCCAATAATGATGATTTGTTAAATACCAATGCACCCAAGTTGATATGGTTGGGCAACGGTGAGGTAAAGCCTGTGCGTATACAGTTTTATTTTGAAGAACGTGCCATTGGTAATGAAATCGAAATCGATCATTTAGGGAAAGTCAATGCGGGCTAAAGGATTTACGCTACTTGAAGTCATGGTGGCATTAGCGATTTTTGCGACTGCGGCAATGGCTTTGTCTAATGTTGCGATGCAATATACACAGTCGACAGCACACGCAATTTTAAGAAATAAAGCACAATTCGTTGCGTTGAATGAAATCGCTAAGATGGAAATCAATCGTGAATGGATGACAGGTACTGCATCTAAACAAGTCACTGAACAAGGCGAACAATGGCAAATTGACAAAAAAGCCCAAGCCACCATTAGTCCAAATGTACAACGGATTGATATCCAAGTGAGTTTGATGAATGCTGAAACAGGCGATGTGGAAGCAGGAATTAGCAGTTTGGTGTTCTTTAACTATAAGGCTCCGTTGGATGAAAATAATAACTAGAAAAAAACGTACATCTCTAGATATGCCTGTGCTTGTGCAGCAAGGAATGAAGAATCAAGCAGGATTTACCTTAGTTGAACTTTTGGTTGCGATTGCCATTTTTGCAGTACTATCTGCATTGGGCTGGAAGGTTTTTGATTATGTCTCGAAAGTGAAAGAACGAAACGCAACCCATGAGGCACGGCTCAGTCAGTTGCAAGATGCCCATCAGCAGATACTCAGAGACACAGTGCAAGCTGTGCCCTTAACAGCCAATATTAATGGAGACATTCAACCAGCGTTGGTGTTGCAAAATGGCCGATTTAATTTCAGTAAGACTGGTGTCACTGATCCATTAAATCAGGGCATTGCACCTGATGAGCGAGTAGAATATCAATACAAAGCTGATGAAAAAAAACTATATCGGCTAAAATTTAAAAATCTCAACCAAACGGGGCATGATCAGCCAGATTCGAGTGTATTGCTGGATAATGTTGAACAATTTAAAATCACGGTACTCAATCCAAATGAGTTAGAGAATTGGCCAGATGCTGCCGCAGATTTGAATAATGAAAAAACCATACAATTGTTACCGCGGGGCATCAGGATGCAGCTCACAGTTGATGGGACAAACTACGAATGGTTATTCAGTTTGTTAAATACTGATTTTTATTGGATAAAAAATAAGAATGGTTAACGAACAGGTAGTAGGTTCATTTGAAGTTCGGAGTTGCTTATGAAACAGCAACGCGGCATTGCTTTGTTAACTATTCTGATGATGGTAGCTTTGGCAACCATAGTTGCTGCAGGCATCGCAAAACAACAAGCCAATACTTCTGAAAACACCGCCTACGTGATGCGCCAAAATCAATCGATGTTATATGCGAAAAGTGCCGAAGCATTTTTTGCTGAACTTTTGGTAAATGATGCCGAAAATGCAGGGCAGGTGGATCACCTCCAAGAAAATTGGGCTCAGCCTATGCCAGCCTTTCCTGTGGAAGGTGGAACTGTTGCAGGTGTGCTCCAAGACGAATCTGGAAAATTTAACCTCAATAGTTTGGTTTCAGAAGAGGGTGTGGTAAATGACAAAGCAAAGCTATGGTTTGAAAAAATATTGCAGCGTGTTGGTTTACCCGCAGAATTAAGTCAAGCCGTGATTGACTGGCAAGATGAAGATGATGAGACCTCTGGCCCAATGGGAGCAGAGCTGGCGTATTATCGTGGTTTAAATAATGCGGCACTACCGCCAAATGCAAAATTCCATAGTGTGGAAGAGCTGAAATCAGTCCGTGGTTTTGACGGTGCTCAATATAAACTAATTGCGCCTTATGTGAGTAGCTTACCTTCGCATGAAACAACGGTAAACATTAATACCGCTCCTGCATTTTTGTTAGCGACCTTGGATGATCGTTTAGATGTCAATGCAGTTGAACAAGCTTTGCAACAAAAAGCAGCCAAATTTGAACATTTCGAAAATATCAATGATTTATGGGCAATGGAGCCATTTGCACAGGTGAGCACAGAAAATAGGGAAGTTTTAAATTCACAATTGGGTGTGCAGTCGAACTATTTTAAAGCGCAAATTGAAATTATTTTAAATGAAAGAAAGCGTCAATTTACCAGTGAGTTAGTGCGAAAAGATAAAGATGTATATGTGGCTTTTCGCAGTATGGCACCATTTTAGGTCTTAAATATCGCTAAATTTTCATGATACCTTTTCCCAATTGTGCTGAACAGCAAAATTAATGCCTCTTGTTAGACTTTTGCATTATAATCTCTGAGAACCCATAGATTATTTGATTGCATTACGACATATGTTAATTCGTAAGTTATTTAAGTTTGAAAACGCGCATATCGTGCGTAATTGCACGTCAGACCGTTGCAAACGTTCCATTCATGGACACAGTTATAAAGTCGAACTATTACTTAAAGCGTCGAAACTTGACCATGGACAAATGGTTTACGATTTCGGTTTGCTCAAAGGGGTAATTAAAGACTTATTTGACAGTTTTGATCACGCGATTTGTTTTTGGCAACACGATGATGCTGAGTACATTCGTGCCTGCAAACAGTTCAGTGCACGTTGGGTCGAACTACCCGTATCGCCCTCAGCGGAACAATTTTCACGAATCTTCTTTTACTTAGCACAACAAGTTCTAAAATCAACAGAAACTCAAAATGGTGAGGGTGATGTTGAAGTGTATTCTGTGATCGTACATGAGACGGACACAGGCTATGCGCAAAGCTTTTTAGAAGATATCGACAACGCACAAATGGGGCTGTTGCAGTTAGATCAAATCGTCTTTTCCGAACAGGTTCAGTCGGAATGGAACGATTCCCAGATGTATGAAAAATTAAAACAGGGTCAAAAATTTTTAAACCCTGCAGTTGATTTACAAGTTAAAATTTAAGTAAATATTTGGTTTTATTAGGATTGGTTAACAGTGATGTCTTTAACAGAAGAGCAACAAGCAAAACTCGCTAAAGTGCAGCTTGATGCTAGCTGGAAATATGGCCTAAGTGAGTTTTTGCTTAGCCCCCGCATGGATGAGTTAAAAGACTTTCTGCTACAACAAATGAAACAGGATAAAGTGATTTATCCACCGAATCCGCTGATTTTTAATGCCTTAAACACGACGCCTATGGCGAATGTAAAGGTGGTGATTTTAGGCCAAGACCCGTATCATGGGCCAAATCAGGCACATGGCTTGAGTTTTTCGGTACAAAAGGGGGTTGCATTACCACCTTCTTTACGTAATATTTTCCATGAGTTAAATACCGACCTTGGGGTGCCTGTGTCAAAACATGGGGACTTAACACGCTGGGCAGAACAAGGTGTTTTGCTTTTAAATGCGGTACTGACTGTTGAGGCTGGGCAACCAACTTCACATCAAAAACGTGGCTGGGAGGATTTTACAGACCATGTGATTGATGTTTTAAATGAGCAACGTGAGCATATTGTCTTTATTTTATGGGGGGCATATGCACAGCGTAAGGGACAACGCATTGACCAAAATAAGCACTTGGTGCTAAAAGCCGCGCATCCATCTCCTTTGGCTGCAAACCGCGGTGGTTTTTTTGGTTGTAAGGTGTTCTCAAAAAGTAATAATTATCTTAAACAAAATGGCATTGAGCCAATAGACTGGCAGCTGGACGCATGACTTATTCTCCCGTTTCAAAAAATTATCACCCAGATCTGATTGTTGAAGAAGCGAAAAAGGGCTGGCGCATTGTTCGCCTGAATCGCCCAAAATCGCTTCATGCATTAGATGAATCTATCTGTACAGCGTTGCTTGAAGTCTTTCAGGACTTTCAACACGATGATGCAGTAAAAGCGATTTGGTTAGATTCCACTACGCCGAAAGCATTTTGTGCAGGTGGCGATGTACGCAAATTGCGACAATTGGTGGTCAATGATGAAGTTGAAACGGCGAATAAATTCTTTGAACAAGAATATGCCCTAGATTTGCTGCTGCATAACTATGCAAAGCCGATTTTGGTTTGGGGCGAAGGTTATGTCATGGGAGGTGGTTTAGGTCTATTTATGGCTGCACCTTTCCGTTTGGTGACACCTTATTCACGTTTAGCAATGCCTGAGATTAATATCGGTTTGTATCCAGATGTTGGTGCGACGCGTTTCCTCGCTGACCGTGGTGCTATTGGTTTGTTTACGGGATTAACAGGCTCGATTATGACCGCAGCAGGTGCTTATGGTATCGGCTGGGCAACGCATATTTGTGATGCTCAGCGTGATAATGTACTTGAAACTGTCATTAATATTGATTGGGATCATTATCCAGCGGGCGATTTTCGTGCCATTGATGACACTTTAAATAGTATGCATCGTCCTGTGGGGCCGGGGCCATTACAAAACTCGTTAGATGTGATTCAAAGTGTGTGCCGTGGGCATAATTTTGAACATGACTATGAATCAATTATTGGTTTAAGTGATGCGCGCAGTGATTGGTTACGCCAAGCCAGTGAAAATCTACAAAAAGGTTCACCTGCAACCGCCGCATTAACATGGTTGTTGTGGCAGTGGGGCAAGCAAGTGCATTCTTGGAATGAAGTGTTTGAGCTAGAAACCCAAATTTCGGATTGGAAAATTCGTCACGCGGACTTTGTTGAAGGTGTGCGCGCCCGTCTAGTCGATAAAGACCTGTCTCCAGAATGGAAAAAAGGTACAGATCTTTCCCTCAAAGGAATTCTGGCTGATGAGCCTCCTGTAACCAATATTGACAGTTGGAATGCACTGTTAAGACAGTATGGTGTAATTTATTAATTGATGTCTGAACCAAACTTATATAGTGATGAACATTGGATGCAGCTTGCTTTCGAGCAGGCTGCACAAGCTGCCGAATTGCAAGAAATTCCTGTAGGCGCAGTCATTGTGAGTCAAAATCAAGTCATAGGTGCAGGGTTTAATGCGCCGATTTCTCTGAAAGATCCCACCGCACATGCGGAAGTACAAGCTTTGCGTCAAGCTTGTTTAAATATCGATAATTACCGTTTACCCGATGATGCAACCTTATATGTAACATTGGAGCCATGCACAATGTGTGTGGGTGCTTTGGTACATTCGAGAATTAAACGTGTGGTATTTGCGACGACTGAGCCTAAAGCAGGTTCTTTGGTCAGTTCGCGTCAATTATTAAATTCAGGCTACTATAACCATATCTTTGAGTTTGAGCATGGTTGCCTACAAGAGCAATGCTCCCAACAATTAAGTGATTTTTTTAAAATGCGTCGTGAACAAAAACGACTGATGAAGTTACAGGAAAAAGCCACTTTGACTGAACTTAATTTAAAAAATCAAGTAAACTCTACTGACAATTAATATTGTCAAATAAAATAGGGTACACCATGAAATCGATCCAAGTAAAAAAAGAATTTAATGCACCAGTCGAGCAGGTTTTTGACTTACTTTCAAAACATTCGACCTATAACGTGGCTTTTGCACCGATTCAAGTGGTGCGTGTCAAAGATTCAGCAGATCCTGAGCGTCCTGATGGTGTGGGTTCAGTGCGCCGAATGGGCTTTGGGCCAGTGAAGCCGTTACAAGAGCAAATTACCTTACTTGAGCCAAACCAACGCATTGAATATAAGATTATTAAAAACCCATTGGTGAAACATCATTTGGGTGTGATTCAATTCGAAGCGATCGATGCTGCGCGTACTTTAGTCACTTATACGATTGAATTACAGGCGCGTGCGCCATTCGTTAGTCAATTAATCCTTGCGCAACTGAAGTCAGCGATTAAAATTGGTTTTTCAAAACTTGCAAAAACCGTATAAACAAAAATGGAAGAGCAATGACAGTTCAAATCATTACAATTGATGGCCCAAGTGGCTCAGGTAAAGGAACATTGGCAGCAAAAATTGCGGCACATTATCAGTTCCACTTACTCGACTCAGGTGCGTTATATCGTCTGTTGGGATTGTCATTGCATAAGCAAGACTTAATTGATGCATTAGACTCAAAGCTCGATGAATGCGTAAAAATTGCAACAAATTTAGACATACAATTTGTGACAAATGAAGCAGGTGTTTCGGTGCTTTTAGATGGTGAAGATGTCTCAAAAGTTATCCGTACTGAGAGAGTCGGAGAGTTTGCCTCAAAAGTTGCTGCAATTCCTGCACTTAGAACTGCGCTTTTAGAACGTCAGCATGCCTTTGCCCAAGCACCTGGTTTGGTTGCAGATGGCCGTGACATGGCAACTACGATTTTTCCCAATGCTCAAGCCAAGATTTATTTAACGGCTTCTGCTCAGTCCCGTGCAGAGCGCCGTGTAAATCAGTTGCAGGCTATGGGCGTGGATGTTAAAATAAACGACATTTTAGCTAATATCGAAGCGCGTGATAAGCGAGATATGGAACGCACAGTCGCTCCACTCAAGCCTGCGCCAGATGCTTATTTCATTGATAGTTCAACTTTGAGTATTGATGAAGTATTCACGCTGATGACGAATTACATCGATCAGCAATTAGCAAACTAAAGAATTTTCAGCAGAAGCATAGCTTGATCAGTCTTATACGGACTATGTAGACGCTTAATTAAACCGGCCTTGTCTGATCCAAGACCGCTGACTTTACTAGGTATATCATGACCGAATCTTTTGCAGCCCTCTTTGAAGAAAGCGAATTAAACCTCAACGTTGAAAAGGGTGCTGTCATCCAAGGCGTTGTAGTAAATATCGACTCTGACTGGGTAACAGTTGACACTGGCCTTAAATCAGAAGGTATTGTTGACCGCGCTGAATTCTTAAATGAACAACGTGAACTTGAAGTTCAAGTTGGCGACACTGTTGACGTAGTTGTTGAAGCTCTTGACAACGGTATGGGTCAAACAGTTTTATCACGTGAAAAAGCTAAACGTGCTGAAACTTGGACTAAACTTGAAAAAATCTTTGAAGACGGCGAAATCGTTACTGGTGTTATCTCTGGTAAGGTTAAAGGCGGTTTCACTGTTGACATCGGTCCAGTTCGTGCGTTCCTTCCAGGTTCTTTAGTTGATACTCGTCCTATTCGTGATACTACTCACTTAGAAGGTAAAGAGTTAGAATTTAAAGTAATCAAACTTGATGCTAAACGTAACAACGTTGTTGTATCTCGTCGTGCTGTTATGGAAGCTGAATCTTCAGCTGACCGTGAAGCTCTTCTTGCTCAGCTTGAAGAAGGTCAAACAGTTACTGGTACTATTAAAAATCTTACTGACTACGGCGCGTTCGTTGACCTTGGCGGTATTGATGGTCTTCTTCACATCACTGACATGGCTTGGAAACGTATCAAGCACCCTTCAGAAGTTGTTGAAGTTGGTCAAGAAGTTACTGTTAAAGTACTTAAATTCGACCGCGAACGTAACCGCGTATCTTTAGGCCTTAAACAATTAGGCGAAGATCCATGGTTAGCGATCATGAACCGTTACCCTAAAGGTTCTATCGTTAAAGCTCGTGTAACTAACTTAACTGACTACGGTTGCTTCGCTGAAATCGCTGAAGGCGTTGAAGGCTTAGTACACGTTTCAGAAATGGACCACACTAACAAAAACATCCACCCATCTAAAGTTGTTCAGATCGGTGACGAAGTTGACGTTATGGTTCTTGAAGTTGATGAAGAGCGTCGTCGTATTTCTCTTGGTATCAAACAAACTCGTGCTAACCCATGGGAAGAGTTTGCTAAAGAACACGACAAAGGTGAAAAAGTTTCAGGTACTATCAAGTCAATCACTGACTTCGGTATCTTCATCGGTTTACCAGGCGGTATCGATGGTCTAGTTCACTTGTCTGACATTTCTTGGAACGAACAAGGCGAAGAAGCTATCCGTCGTTACAAGAAAGGTGACACAGTTGAAGCGGTTATCCTTTCAGTAGACGCTGAAGGCAACCGTATCAGCCTTGGCATCAAACAAATGAACAGCGATCCGTTCAACGATTTCTTAGCTGCTAACGAACGCGGTGCGCTTGTTAAAGGTACTGTAACTGCAGTTGACGCTAAAGGCGCTACTGTTAAGTTAGCTGACGAAGTTGAAGCGACTCTTAAAGCATCTGAAATCAACCGCGACCGCGTTGAAGATGCAACTAAGTTCCTTGAAGTTGGTCAAGAAGTTGAAGCTAAAATCATCAACGTAGACCGCAAATCACGTTCTATCAACTTGTCTATCAAAGCGAAAGACGAAGCTGAAGAAAAAGAAGCAGTAGCTAACTTGAACAAGACAGCTACAGCAACTTCAGACAATGGTCCTAAGACTATTGGTGATTTGATCAAAGCTCAAATGAACCACTAAGTAAGTGTTTGAATTGTATTGTTAATGTAAATTAATTAATATATTTTACACAATTACTGTAACGGTAGCGTAGTAAGTGATTATTACGCTACCGTTTTGTATTTAAACAGGTTATTATCAGGAAACTGATCCTAGGTAGCTTGATAATTAAAGAGGTCGCAGATGACTACTGAAGCACTTAATAAGTCTGACTTAATAGAGCGTATTTCTCTTAAAAACCCACACTTAGCTGAACCCTTAGTGGAAGAGGCCGTTAAGATAATGATCGATCAAATGATCGAAGCTTTGTCTACAGACAACCGAATTGAAATCCGTGGTTTTGGTAGTTTTGCATTACATCACCGTGAACCACGTGTGGGTCGTAACCCAAAAACAGGTAAATCAGTTGAAGTGGCAGCAAAAGCTGTACCACACTTTAAACCTGGTAAAGCATTACGTGATGCGGTAAACGAATCTGCAAACTAATTCAAAACATTGTTAGGGGTGTTTATGCGTTACGTATTGGTCGTAATTCTACTGGTCCTATTTGGATACTCATTGGCTTTGGTTCTGCAAAACGGAACTGAACTTTCAGTCGATTTGTTGTTTACACAAGTGCCTGCAATGCGTTTAGGGCTTTTATTGCTATTAACCTTGTCATTAGGTTTGGTGTTAGGTCTTTTATTGGCAGTGCAAGTATTTCGAGTATTTCAAAATAACTGGGAAATTAAACGTCTACGTAAAGATATTGACCGCCTACGTAAAGAGCAAATTCAAACTGCTCAACTGGCTGCTGCTGAAGCGGCTGCACATACGCGTCATGAAAAGACAGTTTTAGATATTGATGCGAATGAGCGTCCTTCTAACCCGTTATAATTGGGTTTTAGAAGTAAATTAACTACTTTTATGAGTAGATTTAAATTTTATATTTAACACTCCGGTGGATCATCGGGGTGTTTTTTTATGGGCTGAAAAAATAATACGCTTATCTCAAATAAAATAATGAGATAGCTCAATTCAAATTAATCATTTCAAATAACATGAGTTTTATGACTTTCTGATCAAGTTGAATACATCTATAATGCACTAATTTTGTCAAAATGAAGGGTAAGTCTCTTGAGTATCATCGTTGCACTAGATGCTAAAAGCCAATATGACGCACTTACAATTGCAGAGCAGTTAGATCCTGCATTATGTCGAGTTAAGGTTGGTAAAGAGTTATTTACCCATGAGGGTCCAAGTGTCGTTAAGGCCTTGCATGATAAAGGTTTTGAAGTATTTCTAGATCTAAAATTCCATGATATTCCAAACACCACAGCGCAAGCAGTTTGTGCAGCTGCGGATATGGGTGTGTGGATGGTCAACGTTCATGCATCAGGTGGTCGTAAAATGATGGAAACCTGTGTAGAGCGCCTAAAAGCAGGCAATTACAATACTCAGCTGATTGCTGTTACTGTTTTGACCTCGATGGGTCGTGAAGATCTTGCGGATTTAGGTTTAGATGTTGAACCCTTTGAACATGTGAAACGTCTTGCGACTTTAACGAAAGAAAGTGGTTTAGATGGTGTAGTGTGTTCGGCACAAGAAGCAAAAATGCTGCGTGAGACTTTGGGTGCTGAGTTTGCTTTAGTGACACCGGGTATCCGTCCTGCGGGTTCTGCTGCTGATGATCAAAAACGAATTGTGACACCTAAACAAGCCATGCTCGATGGTTCTACACATTTGGTGATTGGTCGTCCGATTACCAAATCGGAGAATATGCGTCAGACTTTAAAAGATATTTTAGCGACACTTTAATATTTACCTTCTCTCTCTAACTCTCTCCCAGAGGGAGAGAGAAAGTCCTCTGCCTTTGGGAGAGGATTTAGGTGAGGGGTTAGATAGCCGCCAATATACTCACCAATATTGGTGCGAGTACAGAAAGGATAAAGCCACTGACCATGGCATGTGGAATAAAATCATTACCACAGGCTTGTTTGACCATAGGTAGGGTGACATCCATAGCTGTTGCACCCGCAGATGAAATTGCAGAGCGTGGGTAACGCCAGCCAATAATATACATAAACACAATCGCAAAAATTTCTCTGAATAAATCATTCATCAGCGCGATACTGCCGAGATGTGCATTTTTTAATTCTGTCACGACGATGCCTGTCATCGAATAGAAACCGTAGCCTTGTGACAGCATGATCAAATCTTTCAAACTGATTTGTGGCAATAGGTATGCAGCAGCAAAAGCGCCCAAAAGTGAACCGACGATACAACCGAGTGGAACAAGTAGAATTTTCCAATTTAACCAAGAGCGATCCAGTGGTGAGTAGGCGAGATCAAGCCCAATCAGAAACATGAAGACTAAAAGTAGATCCCAAGTACTAATATGTGGCTGAAGACTAAAATGTGCTGCCATTTCAGCAAAAGCATAACCTAAACCTAATGCAATAAAAGCATAGCTAATATTGATGAGTGAGCTTGTTACTAACTGCATGGACACTTTGCCATGACTGGGTTTATAGCCTAAAAGCTTAAATAAAATATAGCAGCAAATAAAAGCACCCATTGAGGTCAATAGTGCAATAAGTACTGATGAAGAGAGGATTTGCAGAGGTGCTGGAATAGTGTGTAATGTTTCAGAAAATTCGATCGCAATTGCAAATAACAAAATATAAGTAAAGTAAGGCAGGAGTTTAAAGGCGATTTTTTCAAGCCAAGTGGGTAGGCGACGTGCAAGAATAAAACCAAGCCCTAAACAGGTCAAGAGCTGGAAAATCAGCCAGAAAGATTGCATACAAAAATAGGCAGATAATGAATACCTGCCTATTATGACCTGTTATTGCTTAAGCTGCATGACTAGATTTTGTTTTACTGAGGAGTCGAAAATCGGCTGGATTTATTTTTCGAGTAGCGAGCCAATATTTCCATGTATAAGTTGGCCACAGTGCAAAATTTTTACCGCCATTTTGCTGATACCAACTCACGCAGCCTGATTGCCAAACTGTTCCATCAAGCATATCTTGTACATGAGTGTTAAATTGGTCTTGCACCTGATCTTTGACAGCGATGGCTTGAACATTAGATTTTGAAACCAATTGCATCATTTGTAAGATGTAATCGACTTGTGCCTCAATCATAAATACCACTGAATTATGCGCAAGTACGGTATTGGGGCCTAATAATTGGAATAGATTTGGAAAGCCTTTGGTGCAAATGCCATAAAAACTTTCTGCGCCAGCTTGCCAAACTTGTTTGAGTTCTTGAGCATTTTCACCAATACATTTAAATGATTTTAAATAAATTCTTGGATCGGTAATAAAGCCTGTGCCATAGATCAGACAATCGATTTCACGGGATTTTCCATCTTTGGTAATAATGGCATTTTCAGTGATTTCTTGTATTGCATCACTGACCAATTCCACATTAGGTCGATTAAACGTTGGAAAGTATTTATTAGAAATTAAAATGCGTTTACAACCCATGATGTAGTTTGGCGTTAGTTTCTTGGCAAGTTCAGCATCTTTGACTTGGTATTTAATATACAGTTCTGCCAGTTTTTGCGCATATTTCATGGTGGTTGGTTTAACAATTGGTACGACACGTGATTCGTTGGTCCAATACAGGCGAGCGCGGTGAATTTTTCGAAACCAATCATATTTTTTAAATAATGATTTTTCTAAACCATGATAACTACGTTCATCTCGTGGAATGACCCAAGCCGCGGTACGCTGAAAAACATACAGTTGCTGTGTTTGTGGTGCGATTTCTGGAATGTATTGGATGGCACTGCCGCCTGTACCAATCGATGCGACTTTTTTACCTTCTAATGGATATTGATGATCCCATTGCGAAGAATGAAACACTTTACCCTTAAATTTTTCAATGCCCGGAATGTGTGGAATTTGCGGGACATGTAGCGGGCCAGATGCAAAAATCACGTATTGAGCGGTAATTTTAACACCATCTTTGAGTTCTAAATGCCAGTCGCAGGTTGATTCATTGTATCGACTTGAAAGCACTTCACTATTAAAGCGACAGAATTGTTTTAAATTATATTCACGGGTGACGTGTTGGATATAATCAAATATTTCAGGTGCTTCGGCATAACGTTTTGACCAATCTGTTTTGGGTGCAAAAGAAAGCGAATACATATGTGATTGCACATCGCAGGCAGCGCCAGGGTAGCGGTTCTCACGCCAAGTTCCACCAAAATCATTGGCTTTTTCGAGAATCAGGAAATCTTGATTGCCTTGTTGGAAAAGCCGTATTGCCATAGCAATACCACCAAAACCACCGCCGATGATGGCGATTTGCGTATGAATTTCCGAATTGGCTTTTGGGGTTTGCACTGTTTTTGTTTGCGCTTCCTGCATCATTTTTTTAATTCCAAGCGAGATTACAAACTAAGCATACTTGAGTTCATGATCAGAACAATATGATTGAGATGACAGAAAAATTGATCGAAACGGCAATGTTCATAATTGCAAATTTGTAGTAAAAAAGAAGAAATTTAATGTCATTTTACGATTTATGAAACGATCCATTCTAAGCCTGATGTATCTTGTACAAGGAATGCGTAAAGCAGGCGTAGATGTCGATCAACGTTTGCAAACTATCGGGCTGCGTGTCGATGCACTCGATCCTACTTCGGTGATTCATCCGAGTTTGGAGTGGGATGTACTGAAAGTCATTGGTAAAGATGTAGAACCTGAGCAAGGGTTATTTATTGGTCAGCATTATACGTTGGCGGGTTATGGTCCGTTGCTGATGTTATTGGTCACCAGTGATACTTTACGCCAAGCTTTAAATCAGGGGATTCGCTTTCAACAGTTGACACATCTAACTGGGCGTTTGAGTTTGCAAATCAGTCAGCATAAAGTGGCCTTATGTTATCAACCCCAAGATGTGTATGCACCACTGGGTGCATTATTGGCACAGTCGGAAATTTCTGGAACGTATAAATTCATCCGCGATCTTTACAAAATGATGGGGTTATCGACACCACAAGTTCAAATTGATTTGCCTTTTGCTGAACCCAAAGATCCTGAAAAATTAAAAATGTTCACCGATTATTATGGTCCACAAGTTCGCTTTGGTGCGCCATTTGCGGCATTTTGGTTCGATGAAGATGTTTTAGATATTCGTATTCCATCCGCAGATATTATTACTTTTCGATTATATGAGTCGAAGTGTATTGCGGAGTTAGAACGTTTAAGCGCCGATGAAGATGCGCCATCATTGGTTCAACGTGTGCAAGATTATTTGGAATTACAAAGTGGTGCGATGCCAAGTATGGCAGCAACTGCTCAAGCGTTGAACTTGCCTGAAAGAACTTTGCGTCATCAACTGCAACAGTTAAATACCAGTTATAAGCAAATTCGTGAAGATATTATTAAAGATAAAGCACTCCGTATGATTGAATATAATGAATATTCAATTGAAATGATTGCAGAATTGCTGGGCTATTCAGAACCTGCGGCGTTTAATCATGCGTTTAAACGTTGGTTTGGGCATAGTCCGAGACAATATAATAAATAGCCAATGCGCTTTACTGCCAAAGTGTTATATCTTCGAGTTTATTCTTCGTTATAATTCATTTAGCCCCAAAAAGTATTTAATGATATGTCAGATTTTCAGTCACCACACAACACCGCATTTACTCCGATTTCACCGGCTGAGCGTTATGCTCAAGCCTTAGCATCTGGTCAGTTTTTACCAGATCAGGAACAGGCGCAAGCAGTGCATGAGTTGGATCGAGTTTGGCAAGAATTAATCCAACGTTTTAAGGCTTCTAAAAAAGCGTTTCGTCGTTTCCGTCGTCAAACTGCACCGAAAGGGGTGTATATGTGGGGCGGTGTAGGACGTGGTAAAACTTGGCTGATGGATCAGTTTTATGATTCTGTGCCATTTCGACGCAAAACTCGTATGCATTTCCATCACTTTATGCAGTACGTACACCGTGAATTAAATAAGCTTTCAGGTCAGCGTAATCCACTCGACCTTGTGGCCGACCAAATTTATAAAGAAGCGGTCGTGATCTGCTTTGATGAATTCTTTGTATCCAATGTCACAGATGCGATGATTTTGAGTGATCTATTCCAAAAATTATTTACGCGTGGGATCACCCTTGTTGCAACATCTAACATCGCACCAGATGGTTTGTATAAAAACGGGATCCACCGTGACCGTTTTATCCCAACCATCGAAATGGTAAAAAAGAACTGTGTGATTTTAAATGTAGACTCAGGCGTAGACTATCGTTTACGTGTATTGAAACAAGCGCAGTTGTTTAAGTCACCTTTAACACATGAACATAAGTTGTGGATGGCACAGCGTTTTACAGCATTAACGCAAACCCAAACAGTTTCACAAGAGCCAATTATTATTAATCAGCGTATTGTGGAAACCATTGGTCATACGGAAGATGTACTGTGGTGTGAATATTCTGAACTTTGCCTAAAACCACGTAGCCCAGCGGACTTTATTGAAATTGCCAATATTTATAATACGGTCTTGGTGAGTAATGTGCCGCACATGACGGATTATTTGTCTGAAGGGACTCGTCGTTTTATCTATCTAGTTGATGAGTTTTATGACCGTGGTGTGAAGTTGTTGCTTACTTCAGAAGATACGATTATTGAATTATATCAAGGTGAAAAATTGGCATTTGAAATTGAGCGTACACGTTCGCGCTTATTGGAAATGCAATCTGATGATTATCTACATACCTCTCACCGTCAAATCAATGCACCAGAATCTACGGCAGAAAATTAAGCGTTTCTGTTGGAATGAAAAAAGAACGTCTTGATGGCGTTCTTTTTTTTTGATTTTTAGTTTTAGAAAACATGTATAAATTAAGAAAAGCTGTGGAACGAACAATAGAAGTTAAAGCAAAGTCTCATGATAAAAGCATCATTAAATAAGAAGTATGGCTGTTTAATAATTCATCGATAAAAGCGTTAAATTTAAACTGATTGGTTGAAGTTGTAGCATCGACATTGGCAGCATTTCATGGCTTAATCGAGTGAGTTTGTTTGACGCTTGGGTCTATTTGTTCAGTTTTAGAACAAAATTCTGCACTTAAGTCTAATTTCGACATTTCAAAAACTTTATACACTGTAAAAAGGTATTCAGGCTGATGATGACGTCGTATTTCTGATCTTTATTATGTTGAATGATGAGGGTATTTCATTACATAGAAAATGATCATTATTTAGGAATGTGATAGTACTATTCAGCAAAGTATAAATGGGTATACTAGAATCTCTTGTTATAAAAAATAGCAATATCAGGAAAGACAATGACTGCACGTATTCAAAAAGGCAAGTTAGCGATTGCTAAAGAACTTTACGATTTCATCGAAAATGAAGCACTACCGGGTTCAGGTTTAGACAGTGAAACTTACTGGAAAAACTTTGAACAAGTCGTTGTCGATCTTAGCCCAAAGAACAAAGCACTATTGGCTAAGCGTGACGACATTCAAGCTAAAATTGATGAATGGCACCGCAACAACAAATTTGAACTCGAAGCTTACAAAGCTTTCCTTACTGAAATTGGCTACTTATTACCAGAAGTAGAAGATTTCCAAATCAGCACAGAAAATGTAGACGAAGAAATCGCATTATTGGCTGGTGCGCAATTAGTAGTGCCTGTACGTAATGCACGTTACTGCTTAAACGCTGCGAACGCACGTTGGGGTTCACTCTACGATGCTCTTTACGGTTTTGACGTGATTTCTGAAGAAGACGGCGCGGAAAAAGGTAAGGGCTATAACCCAGCTCGTGGTGCAAAAGTTATCGAATTTGCTAAAAACTTCTTAAATGAAACTTTCCCGCTAGCTAATGGTTCGCATGCAGATGCAACTAAATATGCGGTAGAAGGCAAAAAGTTAGTTGTAAGCCTAAAAGATGGCTCAACTGCAACTTTAGCGAAAGAAGCTCAGTTTGTTGGTTTTAATGGTGACGAAGCTGCGCCAACTGAAATCGTACTTTTAAACAATGGTTTGCATGTAATCATTGAAATTGATGCGACGAGCCCAATTGGTTCAACTGATGCTGCGGGCGTTAAAGACTTAGTTCTTGAAGCTGCAGTAACCACAATTCAAGACTTAGAAGACTCAATTGCAGCAGTTGATGCTGAAGAGAAAGTTGAAGGCTACCGTAACTGGTTAGGCTTAATGAAAGGTACACTTTCTGAGTCAATCGAGAAAAATGGTAAGACCATCACGCGTACATTAAATAAAGATCGTACGCACAAAAACTTAATCGGTGGTGAAACTACGCTTCACGGTCGTTCATTGATGTTGCTTCGTAATGTAGGTCATTTGATGACAAACCCTGCGATCCTTGTAGATGGTGCTGAAATCTACGAAGGCATCATGGATGCATTGATCACACCGTTATTGACGTTTGCAGACATTAAAGGCGAAAACGAAAACAAGAATTCTCGTAAAGGTTCTATGTACATCGTTAAACCAAAAATGCATGGTCCAGAAGAAGTTGCATTTGCAGTTGAATTATTTGAGCGTGCTGAACAAGCGCTTGGTCTACCTGCGAAGACTTTGAAAATCGGTATCATGGACGAAGAACGTCGTACTTCTGTGAACTTGAAAAACTGTATCGCGCAAGCGAAAGATCGTACGATCTTTATTAATACAGGTTTCATGGACCGTACGGGTGATGAAATCCATACTTTCATGGAAGCAGGTCCATTCGTTCGTAAAGGCGAAGTGAAGTCTCAAATCTGGTTCCCTGCATATGAAAACCGTAACGTGATGATCGGTCTTCAAGCCGGCTTACGTGGTAAAGCGCAAATCGGTAAAGGCATGTGGCCAAAACCAGATATGTTGCTTGATATGTACAAAACGAAGATTGAGCATCCAGAAGCTGGCGCAAGTTGTGCATGGGTTCCGTCTCCATCTGGTGCTGTAATTCACGCGATTCACTACCATCAGTGCAATGTTTCTGAGCGTCAAAAAGAGTTGTTGAATACTCAGCCGCTATCTTTAGATGACTTGTTAACGCCGCCTTTAGCGACAGATACAAACTGGTCTGAAGAAGAGAAAACTAAAGAACTCGAAAATAACCTTCAAGGTATCTTAGGTTATGTCGTTCGTTGGGTTGATTTGGGTGTAGGTTGTTCAAAAGTACTAGACATCAACAACGTTGGTTTGATGGAAGACCGTGCAACTTTACGTATTTCTTCTCAACACGTTGCAAACTGGTTACGTCACGGTATCGTAACTGCTGAGCAAGTTGAAGAAGTGTTTAAACGTATGGCGAAAATTGTGGATGAGCAAAATGCCAACGATCCACTTTACACGCCAATGGCACCAAGCTTTGATGGTTATGCATACAAAGCTGCTTATGACTTAGTATTCAAAGGTGGCGAGCAGCCTTCTGGTTATACAGAGCCGCTTCTTCATGCTTACCGTTTAAAATTAAAAGGTTATACAGGTGACTAATCTGTAAATCAAAAAAAGCCTCTTCGGAGGCTTTTTTTATTGCTTGAGAAAGTTAGAATGTCGACATAAAAAATGAAAAGGAAACTCCATGTATTTATGGAATGTAAATCGGTTGGTGGATGATATAAGACTGAATAAAGTCTCTGAAACCCATTATAAAAACTACTATATTGCCAGCTCAATATTGATTTTCTTTAGCTACTTAGCACTGACGTTAACCCCAGAATCCAAACCTACAGAAGCTTGGGCTTCGTTTGTTTTACAAGTTGGTCTGCTGATTAGCTGGGTGAATGCCATATTTAAAGCCAATGGCGGCGAGCAAGGCCGAGATTTTTTAAAGCGCTTTATTGCATTGTATCTGCCGGTGACGATTCAGAGTTTAGTCCTCTTTATTGCCATCGGCATTGTCATCGAAGGGCTGTTACCCATGTTGACCGTTAACATGGAGGAGGCTGCGCTTGAGCAACTCACCACAGTTAAAGATCTAAGTTTTGAAGTCATCATTAGCTGTTATATTTATTGGCGAATCTATAAAGCGATGCGGCAGATTCATCATCCTGTTTAGGTTATAGCGCTGTACAATAAATTATGGAATAAGCTTCATCCTGTTTTTCTCATAGCTTTTCGATGCTGAAGCCTTTACATTGGAATGAATGATAAAAATGGGATGGAAACGATGTCAGCTTATACCGCATTAGATTTGCAATATATTGGTGGGCAGTGGCGAGCAGGGACTTCAACACGTCACATCAAGAATATCAATCCCTTTAGCCAAGCAGAGATTTTTGAATTGCAGGCAGCCAGCAGTGTCGATGTAGACAGTGCTTATAGTGCGGCAGAAGCTGCCTTTAAATCAGAAGTGACCAAGCCCATTGAAGTACGTCAGCAAGTCATCACTAAATTAACTCAAACCATTCAGCAGCGCAGAGAAGAAATTATTCAATGGCTGATAGATGAATCTGGTAGTACACGTTTAAAAGCCAATATTGAAGTTGATGCAGCGCTCGGCATTATCCAAGAATCGTTGCGTTTTCCTGAAAAAATGCAAACTACGCAGCTAGAGAGTAAAGACCCGAGTCGAAAGAGTTTTGTATTGCGCAAACCTTTGGGTGTCATTGCGGTGATTAGCCCGTGGAATTTTCCATTTCATTTATCGATGCGTTCTGTGGTGACTGCGATTGCCTGCGGTAATAGTGTGGTGTTGAAGCCTGCAAGTGACACGCCAGTGACAGGTGGAACGTTGCTCGGAAAATTATTTGAAGAAGCGGGCTTGCCGCATGGCGTGTTAAATGTCGTTGCAGGCAGTGGCAGTGAAATTGGCGACTATTTTGTAGAGCATCCTGTGCCTAAAATGATTTCATTTACAGGTTCAACTGAAGTGGGTCAACAGGTGGGGGTGAAAGCGCTAGGAAGTTCACGGATTAAGCGTTTAGCGCTGGAACTTGGCGGCAATGCGCCTTTGGTGATTTTAGATGATGCAGATTTAAATTTAGCCGTTGAACTGACCGTGATGGGGCGTTTTTTGCATCAAGGACAAATCTGCATGAGTACCAATCGAGTGATTGTGGATGAATCCTTGCACGATGCTTATGTTGAAAAATTAATTAAACGGGTAAAAAGCATTGTGGTCGGTGATCCGAATGATGTCGAAACTCTGATAGGCCCTATCATCAATAAGTCGCAAATCGATAAATTAAAAACCATTATTCAAAATGCCATTCAGCAAGATGCGATTTTAGCCTATGCAGGCGGTATAGAAGGTCAATTGGTTGCACCGCATATTTTCACCCATGTGGATGCACATGCTGATATTGCATTAGAAGAAAGCTTTGGGCCAATCTTGCCGATTTTAAAAGCGCGAGATGAAGCGCACGCACTTGAATTGGCGAATTCAACCCGATTTGGTTTATCGAGTGCGGTATGTACCTCAAATTTAGCACGCGGCGGAGAGTTTGCGGCCAAACTCGATATAGGCATGACGCATATCAATGGCATCAGTGTGGCGGATCATTCTAATGCACCCTTTGGTGGTGAACGTAATTCAGGCCTTGGTCGTTTTAACGGTGAGTGGATATTTGAGGAATTTACCCGCACCCATTGGCAGACTTTCCCCGCTTAAAATACACAAAATGAAGTCTATTTTATCTTGTGCAATAGACTTCACAACAGGTTCTGTTGCGCAGGAGCAGGACCTCTCTAGTTTATTTCCATGAAATATCAGGAAGTATATAGTCCCAAAAACGACTCCAACGTGTTTTGTAATACAGAAAAGCGCCAATATCCTGACTTGAACAATTATTCTGATAGTACATTTGCTGATTCATCAACAGCATAGGTTTACGCTGCAAAGCCGTCATATATAGCTTGACCTGAACCTTGTAATTGTAGATTGAATAATTAGAAGAAATAGTCTCGGTTTTCATTTTTTGGATATTGTTAATATACACATCAAACTTCAAGCCATTTTTGTAATCCGTTGCCTCATGAATTGTTCGATCTTCGATTGGAATAAGCGGATTGTTATCACTAAACGCTAAATATGCATTATGTTTTTGTTTTCCTTGTTGATAATTAAACTGAATAGCTGAATTTGCAGTGGTGAAATAGGGGAGCGCATCCAGAGGATTGATCTTAAAAGTGCCTGTACAATCTGTCCTGACACGGCCTTCATCTGCGTTCACTGTAAACCAGTCAAATTGATCTTCTAATTCTGTCGTGTGGGCTTCATCTGCGTCAGGAAGAATCACGCCAAATTGATCTCGTTGTCTTTGCTGATTTTGCATCAAGCGATAACTATTTTGAGCATGTTTTGCAAAACGGATTTCAGGAAACATTTCTGGAGATGTAATTTTAAAGTCAGAGACATTGATCATTTCACCATAGGGCAGGATGACTAATGAGAACTGCTGCTCTTGGGTGTTGGGAAGATTTTTGACCGTGACCCAATGATGTGTACTGATCATTTGCTGATTGCGAAAATGCTTATATTGAATGCGGTACTTGCCTGCAGGAATCTCAGTCTCATTGATTAGGTCTTGTTTAAATGGATATTCGTTGAGATAGAGCGCGTCGAGACTAAAAGGTAGAAATGAAACGGTATGTACAGAGACTTTTGCGGCATGTGCGGTTGGATACAGGTACATACTTAGAATTAAGACGATAAAGCGACTTCGGTCTAGATTTTTCATTTATTATAAAGATTGAATTTTTGCGGATTATGGTAAATATGTGTGCTAATTTCAAACCGATTACCTTATCGCAATTAAAGTCTCAAAACTTGCCTGAAATCAGCTTTGAATATCCTGAGGAAGTCTATCCAAATTATGATTTGCCGCTACTCTTTAAGTCTGAACAAGGGCTAGAGTGGCGAAAAGTGAATTTTGGCATGGTGCCTAAATGGGCCGAAGACAAATCAATTGCACTTAAAACCTATAATGCCCGAAATGAAACTTTGTATCAAAAGCCTACGTTTATTAATGCGATTTCAAAATGTAAGTTTGGCGTAATACCCGTG
This sequence comes from Acinetobacter sp. YH12096, assembly GCF_013419215.1. Lineage (NCBI taxonomy): Bacteria > Pseudomonadati > Pseudomonadota > Gammaproteobacteria > Moraxellales > Moraxellaceae > Acinetobacter > Acinetobacter sp. YH12096. The sequence goes on from NZ_VPAM01000001.1 coordinate 129,767, forward strand.
TCTGAATTTTATGAGTCAATGTATATCGATAATAAGCCGCAGCGTTGGAGTGTTAAGCGCAAAGATGGAGAAGCGTTTTATATAGCTGCCTTATATGACATTTGTAGACAAGGTGACGAGATTGTACGTTCAAGTACCATGATTACGATGGATGCTATTCAGCATGAGATGATGAAACACTTTCATGAGCCGGGCAATGTAAAGCGCTCGGTCATTGTGATTCCGCATGCGCGATTAGAGGAATGGCTAAGTTGGAAATCACCCAACATCCAAAGTTTTGTACAAGGTTTTCCTGTTGATGAGTTTGCATGTGCGCACGCACCCAAAATAAAAATCGAAAAAATCAGTCCCCAACTGAACTTTTTCGATTGATATTTCGGTGATGCAAATGCTTATCGAGCTAAGTTTTTAAAGATATGCTTTAAGCTTTCCATGGTTTTTTCAATTTGTAGCGGTGTTAAGCCTTCAAAAGATTGCTCGAGAACGACATTCGTTAGATCGTTAATCTTCTGCGTCATTGCAGTGCCTTTATCGGTTAACACGACGCGGGTAATACGCGCATCATCTTCACAAGAATAGGTATCTACTAAGCCTTCATCTTTTAAGCGATAAACAATTTTGGTTGTCGTCGACATTTTAGACACGACCATTTCAGATAAATCCGAAACGCTCGCATGTGGCTTAGACTTGAGTGCGAGAAGGATACGGCGACGTGAATTATCAACACCATATTTTTTCAACGCATGGTCAACGTTTAAAACGTATTGAGCATGAACCTGAGTGACCCAGTAGAAAGGAAAATTTTCTAAGCTAAAGTCATCGGTGGATGGTAAAAATTTTGAATACTTTTTTGTCATGAAGAAGTCCCCTGAATATTTGTTTTAATTTTATTTAATGTTTTAACATTCTATTGAAAAATAGAGGGTAATAGCAAGAGTTCACAATAAAAAAATAGAAAGTAGAAGATATCTCATTTTTAGATTATCTTAATAGATTATATTGATATTCTGTCCAAGCGATTAAAAAAGAATAAAAGTAATTTTTGCTATAGAGAGATAGTGTAGTGAAAATAAATAAGTTTTTAATTCAAATTGAATATTAATATATTTTACCAAAAGGTTGAAATAAATAATTCATTAGATTTGTCATACAATCTTATACAACGCATTTAATAATATTTAATTAAAAAGTTAGATGAAATCAATCTTTTTAACAGCGTTGGCATGTATCTATAAAAGTCAGTATTACGATCTAGATTTATATTTGATGTAGCCCATTCAATCGGCAACGCATTAAGCGCTTTTAACATTTTGTCATATTGTTGATGCGAAAAAATATGCTTGAATACATTACAAATGCGCAAGATTGTGCATAATGGAATGGTCTATAGTTACACAGGTTAAATTTATGGATCCGTCGCCGTGCGTTGGTCTGATTGAAGATATTCTTACAATCCAGAATGAGGAAGAGAGCTAATGGAATTTTTGTTAGATCCCGGAATCTGGGTTGGTTTACTTACATTAATTATTTTAGAAATTGTACTAGGGATTGATAACCTAGTCTTTATTGCCATTTTGGCAGAAAAACTCCCTCCAGAACAACGTGATAAAGCCCGTGTACTTGGTCTTTCACTCGCATTATTTATGCGATTAGGATTGTTATTTGCAATCTCTTGGTTGGTCACGTTAACAAAGCCCCTGATTACCGTTTTTGATTGGACATTCTCTGGTCGAGATCTCATATTATTGTTCGGTGGATTGTTCTTAGTCTATAAGGCGGTCACAGAGCTGCATGAGAAATTAGAAGGTAAACCGGAAGTTCAAGTGACAACAAAAGTGGCATATGCCAGCTTTACAGCAGTAGTTGCGCAAATTGTTGTCTTAGATGCGGTTTTCTCTTTAGACTCTGTCATTACAGCGATCGGTATGGTCGACAACATTTATGTCATGATGGCAGCAATGATTGTGGCAATGGCAGTGATGTTACTTGCATCTAAACCGCTAACGGCTTTTGTAAACCGACATCCGACCGTCGTGATCCTATGTTTAAGCTTCTTATTACTGATCGGTATTAGTTTGATAGCAGAAGGTTTTGGTTTCCATATTCCGAAAGGCTATATCTACTCAGGTATTGGTGTTGCGATTGTCATCGAAGCCTTTAACCAGTTTAGTCAACGCAATGCTCAAAAACACGAAGCGAAAATTCCATTACGCCATCGTACTGCAGACAGTATTTTAAAACTGATGGGTGGGCGCTTAGAAGCTGATCAAGTCGGTAATCAGGCGCAAGAAACCTTTGCAGACGAAGAGCGTTACATGATTGGGGGGGTGTTGACGCTTGCAGAGCGTTCAGTTGCGTCGATCATGACTCCCCGTAATCAAATTTCTTGGGTGGATTTAAATGACACACCTGAGCAAATTCGTGAGCAAGTCCTTTCTGTGCCGCACAGTTTATTCCCTGTGTGTCGTGGTAGCTTGGATAAAGTGATTAGTATTGTCCGCGCGAAAGAACTTATTGATGTTCTAGACAGTGAAGATGATCTAAAAGCATTGATTAAACGTCATCGTCCAATCTTTATTTTCCAAAAGATGAAGGTGATTGATGCGATTAATACCTTGCGTACCTCTAAAGGCTCTTTGGTATTGGTTACGGATGAGTTTGGTGCGGTACAAGGTCTGATTTCACCACTCGATGTGTTTGAAGCGATTGCTGGTGAATTCCCTGATGCTGATGAACAACTAGATTTGATTAAAATCGATGATGCATATTGGAAAGCTTCAGGCATGCTCGATCTGTATCAGTTAGAACTTGAATTGGAAATGCTGGATTTGATCGAAGAAGATGATGGTTATATCAGTGTTTCAGGTCTTATTTTAGATCAGACCCACGGCAATGTTGAAGTCGGGACTGTAGTTGATTTTAAAGGCATCCAATTTAAAGTTACGGCAATGGATGAAAACCGCATTAAAACGGTTGATATCTATTACCAAGCTTAATGCTTAAATTTTAAAATAACTCAAAGACAGCTTTTCGAAGCTGTCTATTTTGTATGACTAGAAAGTATAAGAAATCCTATCCAAGGGGGCTGTAATTCACGATGTTAAAACGTATTATATTTACATGATGTAACAGTCAAAAAACGCTGCATCTTTTGAGCTTTTAGAGGGCTAAAACGGTTCAAAAGTAAAAAATATTGATATGGTTGGTTTTAAAAAAGCATGAGGTTAAATAGTGATTCAATTTAACTCGGGGTTTTAATCATCATAGATGATCTATTAATAATTTTATTTCATTTTAAATATCGTTTTTGAAAAATTTATAACTAGGTACTTTGAAGAAATTCAAAGTTAATCCATTAAAAAATGGGTGTTGGTATGGCGATCACTGAGAATATCATTGATTTTAGTAAACTCACGACTGAAGAAAAACATGAGTTGTTTCAACGGCTCTGGGAGTTTGATCAACGTATTTTCCCGACATCGAAAATTGAGCAACTTTATCAATACATGCATGACCCCGATATTGTAGCATTACCAATTATTCAGTATTTTGAGCAAGATAAACTGATCGGGCAAAACATTGTGCGTATATTAAAAATTATGCATAACAATCGGCCGATTTTTATTTTTAATTCACGGGCAGGGGTATTGGTAGATTACCGGCGGAAAAACCTGACCTTAAATTCGGCGATTAAAGTGGCGATGCAGCATCAGATTCGATTTCCAGTGATTCCGATGTGGTTTGTGGCTACATTGGCACAACCAAAGGTATATACATTATTTGCCTCGCGCTCTGTTAAGTTTTATCCAAGGCATGGTGTCCCGATGCCCACTGAGTATGCGGATGTTTTAAACAGTTATAAAATCCGTCAGCATGATGTGCAGCATCGCGCTGAGGATATTTTTGTTCATCGTTGTGATTTACCGAAGGTGACGCCTGAGCAGTTGGTTCGGCTACGGAACAAATCTGATGAACATGTTCAATTTTTTATGCAGCACGTGCCAGATTATTTTGATGGCATGGGTTTAATGTGTATTTGTAAATTAAATGTTTCAACTATTTTTGAAGCAAGTATGAATCTGGCAGTTGGGCGGGCAGTTTAATGATGGACATGGATGTGTTATGCGACAAATGACGATATATCGATTATTCGGTTTCGGCGCGGCGATCTTTTTAACGGCTTGTCAGCCAGCAGAGCAAAAAGTACAAGAGCAATCGCAGAAATGTGTTGCCCCCGAAAAACTGGTCAAACAAATTTATGATCAAGAGTTGAAATTGCATGCTTTGAGTAAAGATCAACTTACTGCCTATTTTGAGCCATCGTTAGCGGAACGTATGCAAGCAGAAATTAACTGTAAGCAGTCGCAACAAGCGTGTAATGTGGATTTTGATATTTTCACGGATAGCCAAGATCCGCAGCAAGATTCGAAAAAAGGTGTTCAGCCTAAACTGAGTTTTGATGAAAATAAAAACGTCGTTCGTGCTGAGTTTAAAATTGGTGATGAAGCCAAAGTCTTAAATTATGAAATGAGTGATGGCGACTGTTCAAAAATCAAAAATATTGTTTATGCGGGGGACTATGACCTCGACATGATTTTGAGTAATCCAACAGAAACGATCGAAGATTCAGAAATGTTTGATGCCAATGCTGCAAGTGACAGTACGGCACATTAAACTTTTTGACGCGTTCTAATTATTCAAAAACAGCATGAAACCCTGAACAGCTTGAGTGCTTTACTCAAGCTGTTTTGTTTTCCTCAAGTTATCATAGCTTCATAGTGCATAAATTTGCATGTTGGCAAGTTGATTGAAATCGTCTTCATTGAGATTATAAATTTCATCTAAAAATGCAACATTAAAACTGCCGACACTTGAGCTAAGTTCATAGGCTTTTTGACCCGCAATCGCAAAGTGCAAATGCGCTGCGACTGTACCGGCAGTTAGTGTTTCACTCACGGCGCAATACGCTGCTGTTAACGCACCTAAAGCGCAGCCAGAAGCCGTTACTTTGGGTTGTAAGTAAGATCCACCATTAATTTGTATCACCGCATTCATTTCTTTCGACAAGATGAAATCTGATTCGCCTGAAATTGCCACACATTCACAGTGTTCTAATAAGGGTACGGCATTTAAATAAATCTCGGCACTATTTAGCGTGCTATCGACACCGCGTGATTCACCTTGATTCCCTGCAAGACCACTGATTTCTGATGCATTGCCACGGATTATGCTTGGCTTGTACTGGAGTAATTGGTCAACCATTTCAGATCGCCACGGCAAAACGGGGCCATAACCGACAGGGTCAAGCACCCAAGGTTTATTTAAATTTTGTGCTGTTTGTGCAGCAATTTGCATGGCTTGCATTTGTTCAGACGTTGGCGTGCCTAAATTGATATTCAAGGCACTGGCAATTGAGGCAAAGCTTTCGGCTTCAAAGGGATTGTCAATCATTGCAGGAGAAGCACCCGCAGCCAAAAGGACATTGGCGACGTAATTGCTCGCAACTGCATTGGTGATGATGTGCACCAAAGGTTGTTTGGATTGAAGTTCAATCCACGCATTAATGACGCTTTGCAAAAGCGGGCTATTTAAGTCAGTCAATTCACTGTTCATGGTCGTTTCAAAATTTTCAGATTGATTCATCGGTTTCTCCCTTAGCGGGTGAAGTAATGGTCTTGATGTTTACAATTACGGCAGAACAGGGTCACATAATCTGCGGCATCATAATCGACAGAGAGCTCTTGTGAACCACAGTACATGCAGCGCTTTGTGGAATAAAAATTTAAGCGAGGTTCGATTTTTTTCCAAGCATGGCGTATCGGTTGCACAAAGATACTTTCATCGAGTCCTAAAAAGTTAAAGAGTAAAATTTCACTCATTTTACTAAAGGGGAGTTGTGGCGGACGAGGGAGGGTAAAGGTTTCCCATTTTTCCTGTAAGCCACGTTCACGGTATTGCTGTAAGGTCTTTTTTAACAGATTGGTATTAATGAAATTTTCATTACGCACTTGCAGGGCTTTTTGTTTATGTAGGTATTCGAGTGCTGACTGAATCATATAATAAATCTGCCCAACCGCTAGATGGTCGAGTAGGCGATAACAGAACACTTGAAAGCTTTTATTCCCTGCAATTTGAATACCCCATGTCTTACAGTAAAACTGCATGAATTGCACAATTTCTTGAAAAAGTAGGAGATACAAGCATTCTTTCACTTCGTCAGCACTTTTAAAGGGAACACCCAAGGCTAAATTTTCATAAAACCAATGACGGAGTTGCTGCGCTACGCTAAAAAGACTGGGCTCCGAATAGCCATCCAGACGGACATTGATATAATACTGTTCAGCTTGTAGTGCATCATCTTTCACAATCAAAATTTGCTCATGCACGAGATGCTTTTTGAGTGATTGTTGGAAGAAATAATTCGGGCTGATGTTATGATACTTAATAGCGTCCCAGTCGATAAATTCTTGATGCGCCGTATGTTCTTGGACATGATTATCCAATAAAGCCAGCAAAAAGAGTTTCTGTAAAAAACTCAGTTCACTTAATTCACGTTCAACGATATCTTTATTTTTGAGTTTACGCTGTTCTTGTAAACGGGTTTCTTTCAGTAGTTTTTTTCGCGCAGCCTGACAGTTTTCACAATGACAGTTGTATTGCTGTTCTGGAAATATTTGATGATGACAGTGGCTACACTGATAAAAATTAAATTCTTGCTCATCTAATTTTTCAGCATCTACCCAATACATAGATGCACGACACAACGGGCATTGCGTACTTTCATCCATTTGTTTGCGTAGAATATTGAACATGTTGCCAGCGTTTCTTGAAAGGTTAAATTGATTATACACATCTCTGTTTAAAGACGGGTTTGCAATTTCAGTTGCAGCAGCTCAGGCGAGAAGTCGACAAATAAAAAAAGCTGCATAGTGATGATGCAGCTTTTAGTTAGAATGGATTATTAATAGGCGGCTGGGCATGGGATCGATTCGTCCTCCTCTCCAACTTGTTTGGCTTGTATTAAGGCTTGCACTTTTTTAGACGCGACTTTTTTAGTGCCTAATGCACTATATGAGTTAAGTAATGAACTGACCTCAAAGGCTTTGAGTGGAATCCCTTCGCAAGTCATAAACATTGCAATCACTTGATGGTCGATATTTGCAGCATCAAGCGCTTGCAGAGTCTTCATATTTTCAATACGGATGATGTGTTCTTTAATAAACATAATGCACCTCTTTTTGTTTTAGCCTGAATATATTGCTTTTGGCAAGTAAGTAGATGCAAAACGCATGCTCAAATGTTTTGAGTAGAGATTTTAAAGCAGCTAAAATGTATGTTTTTTTAGTAAGAAATTGAAAATAAATTATTAATTTAAAAGTAACAAAATAATATTGATGAGTATTGCTATCTCAGAAGAGTTTTTAAAATGCTTGAACTGTTGAAAGAGAAATATCTTGGTGCAAGGTTTAAACAGAAGTTTTCAATCAAAACCAAATTAGAAGATTGATATGGTTTGCGATTTAATGTGCTTTTTGGAAGGAATCACCTAAGCGATTAGATTTGAAAAGTATATTTGTATATATTGAGCTTTTAATTTTTAATGATTTAGGCTTTTAGAATTGAAACGAAGCGGAATTACTGTAGTTGATACACAGCATGATTCAGCTTGATTTCTAAAGGTTTTGATCTTTTTTATCCTTTCTTTGTATGGAATACACATGTCAGACGCACTTAAAAACAGCAATATCACTCGCATGCAATTATATAAGCAGCCACAGGGTACGGTTGGCGCGCTGATTATTGGGCATGATCAAACTTTAGAAAAGACGATCGAGTTACTTGGCCTGGCGCAGCAGCATCAAGTATCTAAAATTTATGTGGCGGGTGCAACGTCAGAAATTCAGCAATTCCTCACCTCAAAAGTCACGGCATTTCAATTTTACTTTGCTGCAGACTATGACAGCGCGCTCGATTTAATTTTCGCAAATTAATAATCCTCTAAGTCTTAAGCAGGAAAGGTTGAGCGCAATAATTTGAAGTTACAGATAGAAATAAAGAACCTGTGCTTTATTTTTCTAGTATCTAGGTGCTTTATTTATTTGAGGTAAATAAATAATTTGCATATTGCAGTAGCTGTACTCAACTCAGGCATTTATTTTGCTTAAACATGGCGAAAATATGTGCCAGCCTTTAAATTATTCAATAAAGATGATTGAAAACAACATGCGCTGAGCCCATATATAAATCATTGTAAATGCGAAGACAGCTTATGCATCTTGTCGTATGATCAAGTCATTCACAATGTGTTCAAAAAGCTGATGAAGCAATAACTAAGGAATAGGACGAGATATGAACATTGCGGCAAATCCAGTGGTCGAAGCAGACCAAACTGTTTATTTAAAAGATTATCAAAAACCATCATTTGTCGTAGATAGTATCGATCTAGATATTCAAGTCTTTGATGAGCATACCAATGTAAATGCAAAATTAGTGATGCAGCGTCAAACAGCAGGGGATTTGGTGTTATTGGGTCGTGATTTGGAACTCAAATCAATTCGCTTAAATGGTCAAGTCTTGCCGGCAGATGCCTATGTTGTAGATGCAGAACAACTGGTGATTTCAAATGCACCTGACCAAGCTGTCATTGAAACCGAAGTCGTGATTCATCCTGAAAGCAATACTCAGCTCGAAGGTTTATACCAAGCGGCAGGCGATCTATTCGTCACCCAAAACGAGCCTGAAGGCTTCCGTAAAATTACCTATTATCCTGACCGTCCTGATGTGCTATCGGTATTTACCACACGTGTCGAAGCGGATAAAAAATTCCCTGTATTACTTGCCAATGGTAATTTGATTGAAGCGGGTGAAACCGGTGAAGGTCGTCATTATACCGTTTGGCAAGATCCAACCAAAAAACCATCGTATCTATTTGCTTGTGTGATTGGTGATTTGGCAGTACTTAAAGACACTTATGTGACGTCTGAAGGTCGTAATGTTGCTTTAGAAATCTATGCAGAAGAAAAAGACATTCCAAAATGTCATATTGCCATGGAAGCTTTAAAACATTCGATGCGTTGGGACGAAGAACATTATGGTCGTCCTTATGATTTAGACAATTATATGATCGTGGCAACCAGTGCATTTAACATGGGTGCAATGGAAAACAAAGGTTTGAATATTTTCAACACCTCTTGTGTGCTTGCTGATGAAGAATACACCACAGATGCAGCGATCATGCGTGTTCAGTCTGTGATTGCACATGAATACTTCCATAACTGGACAGGTAACCGTATTACATGTCGTGATTGGTTCCAACTTTGTTTAAAAGAAGGTTTGACGGTATTCCGTGATCAGTCGTTCTCAGAAGATTTACAATCTGCTGCGGTACAACGGATCGATGACGTTGCTGTGTTAAAAGCTCATCAGTTCCCAGAAGATTCAGGCCCGCTTTCACATCCACCGCGTCCAGATCATTTTGTTGAAATTAATAACTTTTATACCGCAACTGTGTATGAAAAAGGTGCGGAAATTAACCGCATGATGGCGACACTCCTGGGCAAAGAAAAATTCCGTGCAGGTACTGACGAATATTTCAAACGCCACGATGGTCAAGCCGTGACTGTTGAAGATTGGGTGGCAGCACTGACAGCAGGTTCAGGTGTAGATTTATCGAGTTTCTTGATTTGGTATAACCAACCGGGCACACCAAAACTTGAAGCAAAAGGTGAGTACGATGCTGCAAATCGAACCTATACTTTAAGCTTGAAACAAAGCTTAAAAGCGCATCCGAAATATCCAAATTTAAAAGCTGTGCCTATTCCTGTGGCTTTGGCATTGTTTGATGCCACGAGTGGTGAACAGTTACTTCTCAGCTCAGATGCATTGGTTGAAAATGGCATCAAAGATGGCGTGTATTTATTTGATACCGATACTGCAACAATTACATTTAGCGGTGTAAAAAACCAGCCTGTTGTGTCTTTACTGCGTAACTTGTCTGCACCTGTTAATCTTGAATTTAACTATTCAGATGAAGAGCTTGCATTCCTTATGCAGTACGAGCCGAATGGTTTTAACCAATGGCAAGCAAGCCAAACCTTGTTAGAACGTATTTTGTTAAATGGCCATGATGCCGACATCTATGTTCAAGCCATTCAAAATACATTACCGGCATTGGTTGAGCGTGATCCATTACTTGCTTCACGTTTATTCGATGTACCGACAGAGGGTTATTTAGGTAGCCGTATTGATACCGACTACAGTCCTGCCAAAGTGCAGGAACAGCGTGAAGCACTTTTAAGTCGTGTGGCACGTGAGTTAGGTGCTTTCTTTAAAGAGACTTATGCAACTTTAGACCCAGATGCGCAGAAAGAGTTTTCACAAGCTATGGGCGTTCGTGCATTGAAAAACATCATGTTGAGCATGATGGCACGTCAAGGCGATGCATCTGTATTTGAATTGGCTTATGAACAATTCAGCTCAACAGGCAATATGTCTGAACGTCTTGGTGCTTTAAAAGTATTGGTTTGGAATGATGCACCACAAGCACAGCAAGCTTTAGAAACCTTTTATACACGCTTTAAAAATGAAGCTTTGTCGATGGACCAATGGTTTATGTTGCAAGCGGCACATCCGAAAGCAACTGCGGAAACCATTAAGGCACTGACTGCTCATCCTGATTATGACTTGAAAGTACCGAACCGTATTCGTGCGGTTACTGGTGGCTTGAATAGCAATCCTGTCAACACATGGAGCTTTGGTGTGCAGCATATTGTTGAATTAGCTAAATTCCTTGATGAGAAAAATCCAATTGTCGGTTCACGTTTACTGCAAATTTTGTCCCGTTGGTACACTTTGGCAGAGCCGCAGCGTAGTGAAGTCAAAGCCAAACTTGAAGCGCTTAAACCTGTTGTGAAATCGAAGAATGTGTCAGAAACCTTAAACAGTATGTTAAGTGTTTAATCGTTCAGCCACTCTGTACGATTGATTTGAGTTAAATCAGTCGTACTGAAATGAGCCTGTTGCCATGGCTATGGCAGCAGGCTTTTTTTGTATCCAGTCTTTTTATCCAATCTTTAGCTAGAATTGAAAATCAATCATGTTTAGATGGCTGAAACTCAAAAATTTTCTCTGAGAATTTATTTAAATTACATAATAATTGCAATATAAATCACATAATGGCGCTACAATAAAATAGGTCTAACATATGAATGACTGTATGCGGTAAGGCATCCAAGTTCATGAATGTTTAGATTTTTTATCTATTTCATTGTGCAAGATTTTGAGGCGGGTCATGTTAGTTAAGGTTGATGAAGGTTTTTATTTAAACTCACATCATATTATTGCAATTCGAATTAATAGAGATTTGCTTGATACCTTTGTTGTTTCGGTAGAATACACACCCAATAGTGTGCAAAACACAGGTGTATTTGAAAAGAAATTCAATGCGCGCCGCGATGCAGAACAATACCTACAGACTCTGAATCAAATCATTGGTAAATCGTAAAAGCTAAAGCGCATATCGTGGATTTTGTCTAGATTGAAATGGGCAAGATATGAATCAGACTCAGATTGACGTCTAGCTAAAGGGATGGAGCGCATCCCTTTTTTGTCTTATCTGAGCGAAGCTGATGTGAAGAATTGAAAATAAATCATTCTATCGATATGACTCGATTTGCACGTCGGATATTTTCCTGACATGCTGTAGCCATCCAAAATGAGTTAGAACTATATGCGAATCAGTATTGTGGGTGCAGGTCGTGTTGCACATCATTTGCTCAATGTGCTTCATCCACAACATCACATTGTGCAAGTTTATGCGCGAAATCTTGATAAGGCAGAAAAACTTGCAGCAAGAGTAGGTGCAGAAGCTATTCATATCCCAACTGAGTTGAATGCTGAGATTGATCTTTTGATCATTGCGGTGAGCGACCAATCGATTGCAACCGTTATTCAGCAAGTCAAAGCCTATCTGCCACAAGTTTTGATTGTGCATACGTCAGGTAGCACCAATATCACGGTACTGACCCAACAGCATTCGCGAGCAGGGGTGTTTTATCCTTTACAAACCTTTAGTTTAGATCGAGATGTGGACTGGATGTCGACACCGATCTTTGTAGAAGCGGCCGACTCTGCAGATTTGACGACACTTACAGATTTAGCAAACAGCATTAGCCAAAGGGTTTATCGATATGATTCGGCACAGCGCTTGAGTCTGCATCTTGCTGCGGTGTTTGCCTGTAATTTTAGTAATTATTGTTATGACATGGCAAAGCAGATTGTTGATGCAAAACAAGTCGAATTTAGCTTACTTTATCCTTTGATTTTAGAGACAGCCAATAAAGCTACTCAGGCTGAACCACGTAACATGCAAACAGGTCCTGCAATGCGTGGGGATCAAAATATCATGTTGATGCATGCCAATATGCTTGAGCAAGCTGATCAAGTCGATCTGAAAGCGGTCTATGAAATGCTGAGTCAGCAGATTCTTGGGCATCATCAGAAATAAATAATCCATATAGAACAATGAATATTTATTAGCTTAGAAATACATGTCAAACAGGATGTTACATGGCAAAAGATTTTAATAGTCCGCAAGTGGTCGAAAGTTATGATGCACATATACGAAAATTAATTCCCGGCTATGAACTTGTCCATCAACAGATTCAGGCGGTGTTGAATTGCCATGTCGCTGAAGATGCCCATGTACTGATCATTGGGTGTGGGACGGGCTATGAATTGGGTTATCTCATGGCCTTGAATCCAACATGGTCATTTACCGTTACAGAATTGTCTGAAAATATGCTGAATCAGACACGGCAAGGCGTTGAAGCCGCTGGACAGTTGCATCGCGTCAATTTTGTTTTGGGCAGTCATACTGCTTTTGAGCAGGCAAGTTGTTTTAATGTGGTGCTGAGTATCTTGGTGACGCATTTCATACCATTGTCCGAAAAAAATGAATTTTTAACTAAAGCTTTTGAATTACTTAAACCGCAGGGCATTTTTTTAAGTTTTGACTTGATGCAAACTCATTCGAATTTTGAGCAGCGTGTCCTACCTGAATTTTGCCAAATGCAAGGTTTATCTGCTGTACAAGCGACAAAAATGATGCAGCGTTTAGAGGATGATTTTGAACTGATTAGCCAGCAGCACTATCAAAATTTACTAACGGAAATAGGCTTTGATCAAATCCATTGTTTCAGCCAAATCTTTAGCTATGCAGCTTACAGTGCTTTTAAAACGTCTATGGATTAAAAGAATAAAGACCAAGTTTTGAGTGTATTAAATCCATCGATCATTGAATACCAAGGTACATTTGGCGTGTCTTTACCCGGCTCAATTGATATGTTCAAGCAGATCAGTCGCTATCGTAAGGAACGACGAGGCATGATTGCTTCAAATTTTGCAGAATGTGGCGGTTTTCTAAAGTCTTCGCCCGATTTGGCAATACCAAATTTGCAATTACACTTTGTCGTGGCGTTAGTAGATGACCATGCACGGAAATTTCATACAAGACATGGTTTATCTGTCATGTGTGTCTGCTCAATCCAAGAAGTCGCGGCACGATCAAACTAAGTGGTTCCAGTGTCAATGATCCATTATTGATTGATCCAAACTTTTTAGGGGATGAACAGGATTTAGAAGATTTGGTACAAGGCTTTAAGTTGACGCAGCAGTTAATGATGTCGCCGTCTTTATCGAGTCATTATCAGTAAGATTTATTTACCTCACTGGTCAAAACGGATGATATACGTGCAATCTTACGTCAGCGTGTGGATACGGTTTATCACCCTGTCGGTAGTTGTAAGATGGGCGTAGATGAGATGTCTGTGGTTGACCCTGAATTGAAAGTCTACGGGATTCAAAACCTTCGTGTCGTCGATGCATCTATCATGCCTTCTGTGGTAAATGGCAATACCAATGCACCGACAGTGATGATTGCTGAAAAAGCCGTGGATATGATTCGACAAAGTCAGCTCCAAGCGCAAGTAGCTTAGTGGTTATTCATTTTATATGATTTGATACAACACAGATAAATCTTAGATCAAAAACAGCAATAAAAAACCACCGCTAACGGTGGTTTTTTGCTTTATTCCAAAGTTAGTTTACTTTTTTGAAGATGAAGTCATTAATTTTATGGCCTGCTTCAATTCCGCGACGTTCAAACTTAGTTTGCGGACGCCAGTCTGGACGAGGGTAGCTATTGCCTTTACCTGCAAGGTTTTCAAGACGTGGACGTTCTTCAAGAACTTCGATCATCCATTCAGCATACGGTTCCCAGTCAGTCGCTGAGTGGAATGTGCCGCCGATTTCTAATTTTTCTTCAACCAATGGCATACGGTCATGAGATACAAAACGACGTTTGAAATGACGTTTCTTCTGCCATGGATCTGGGAAGTATAATTGCACAGTGTTAATACTGTTGTCTGGCATTTCACGTAGCACTTGGATGGCATCAGCATCCAATACTCGAAGGTTAGTTAACCCTGCAAGACCTGCTTCATACACACATTGAGCGATACCCGGAACATGTACTTCAATGCCGACAAAGTTACGTTCTGGGTTTGCTTTTGCCATCAGTACCAAAGAGCGACCCATACCAAAACCGATCTCAACAGTTAATGGGCGTTCAGGGTGTTCAAAATGCTGACGCAAATCACCAACGGGGTATTCCAAAATTAGATGACCATATTGTTCCAGCGCAGTACGTTGCGAAGTATTAAGTGGCGCAGAGCGGCGCATAAACGTCACGATTTCACGGTGTTCGTTTAGGTTATCCAGATCTACAGCGTGCTGGTCTAATTGATCGTTCGACATAACTTTGGCAAATGTAAAAAATTCGAATGCGGTATTTTAAGTCCTGAGATGCACAAGTCAAATTTTTTACCGTGAATATATCCTCTTTTTGCTCAATCTCACCGACGGAAGCCGTGCCGAGGATTTGCCATGTACAGTGAATTACTCAGCTCAAAAGCGATGAAATAACATTAAGCTAGGCGATTTTATCGCCAATATCTTCACGATCAGCACCATCAAGCTTAAACGGCAAAATGGCCTCAAGCACGGTACAACCCGGCTGTGACTGTATTTTAAATTCGCCACCGATACGATGGATTCGCGTTTGCATACTGTGTAGGCCGACATGTAGTCCTTGTTCAACTTCGTCAGGGTTAAAGCCGATACCGTTATCTTCAATACGTAAGATCAGTTGAGTCTCTGTTTCGCACAAACTGAATTGAACTTTGCTTGCCTGACTGTGCTTTAAAATATTGGTTAGGGTTTCTTCAGCGACACGAGTCAAATTGAGACATTGGGTCGCAGAGGGCGAGTGAATCCATTCGGTAGCAAATTTCCAGCTTGAGCTCATGTCTAATTCTTCAAAGAGCTGTACAAAGCGATGGCGAATCGGCGCCGCCCATTCGATCGGGGTGTCTGGGACTTTCGTCCCTATACTTGAACCCGAATCGATAACTTGTCTTAAATCATTTCGGAACAATTTAAGCATCGACATGATTTGTGGTTTTTCAATTTTATCATTTTGTTCTAACAGTAAAATTGAACGGACAATTGATCCGCCTAAACCATCATGTAAGTCATGAGATAAATGAATTCGTTCTTGAAGTCGTGCATTTTCAAGCGCGAGTTGATGTTGTTGACCGAGTGAAGTAGCGAGTTTCAGTTCAGCTCGTTGAACATTTTCAGTTAAGGTCTTATTAAAACGCTCAATTTGACGCGTGTGTCGAGCTAAACGTAGAGCCAGTACGCCGCCCAAGATGAGGGTTGTCACTGGCCCGGTATAGGGCGAGAGCGCATGACCTTCCATGGTCATCATAAAGTGAGCATCATGTACCGCAATCGGTAAATAAATCAGATACAGCGTTGCAAGCAAATAGGTTTCAGCCATTTTGGCTTTATAGGCTAAATAGGGGTAGCTAATACATTTGGCCACAAAGACCAAAACAAAGAAGCTAAAACAAATTTGGATGACGGTCTTTAAATAAGCCTCTGGCGCAAAACCTATACAGAGAGCGGCGATGGTGGCAAGACTTAATAATAGTTTCTGAATTTTTGGAAATGGGTGGTTTGCAAAATACCATGCACCAATACAGCCAAAAACCGTATAAAAGCAGAAAATGATATTTTGCATACGGTCGATCTGTACGGTGGTTAGAAATGCAATTGGCCCATTAAAAATAATACACAGGCTATAAAACACCCAACACATACCAGTGATGGTTAACCATAAGTAAGCTCTTTCATTACGATTGGCGAGCCATGCTAAAAAAAAGAACACAGCCACGACGAAATTAATCATCGTATTGAGTTCGACTAATTGTCGTTGTTCGAGTAACCAAATTTTAAAGGTGTCATAGACTTGCGGGTATTCCCCAATTTGAACTGAACTGAGTCCTGATTTTTGGGTCACCGAACCATACACTTGCACCCAAATGGTATTTACACCTTGCTTTAAACTTGAGCTAGGTAAGTTCAACAGTCTAGGTTGATGTTGGCTTCGCGAAAAATGTTCTGCTGAAATATAATCTTGCCAAAGTAGGGCATCGTTTATATAAACCCGTCCACTTTGGGTGATGCCTTGTATAGCGATAGCAATGGGTTGATTTAACTGATGGAGGTCACAGTTCAACTTAAATTGGATTTTGTACCAAGCGATACCATGATAATCCGGCCAACGTTTATTCCAAGTGTCTGGAAGCTTTTGCAGATTTTGCCAACCTGTACGTGGGCGCTCTTGCTCGACAGCGCTTTTAGCTGTGGCAATATGGGTAATTTCAACAGGACAATGACTGCTTGAGATCTGTGGGGTGGCATTGGCAAAACTGGGTATAGCGATACAACATAGCAGGCAAAATAGACTCGCTAAGACCAGCAGCCGATTTGCTTGAATGCAGTGTCGTGACCAAAACCAAACCATCAAAATTCCCCCAATTTTGTGTATCCACAATTTAAAAAAATATATAGAAAGTCACATCAAATCTTTGTTTTATTTTTAATAGTTATAATTTTATGAGATGAATTATACAGTTAAATCGAATGAATGGTGAATTTTTCTCTTTTTTATAGGCTTAGTATTATATGTAATGTCATTACACATCAGAGCTTCGATCTTTGAAACCCTTTGCTATATACATCCTGCATAGGGTTTCAATAGGTCACACTTTATTGAAAATTGATTTGATTCAAAGTGAATATTTCAAAAATCCATTAGTCACTGACACGGTCAAGTAAAGTGCTACTTGCTTCATTTAAGCCAAAAACCTCTACTTGAATCTGTCTTGACTCAAATTTTTGCACGACATTTTTTAAAATATTGACTGAGGTAATATCCCAAATATGGGCATGACTCAGATCAATTCGCACATGACTAACCCTCTCCTGAAAATCAAAAAATTGATAAAAACTCTCAGAGCTACTAAAGAAAATTTGTCCATAGACCGTGTAACTACGGACGTTGTCTTTAAGTTCTGATATGACTTTTACCGAACTTTCTAATTGATTGATAATAAACAACGCAGAGAGGAGCACACCAACCAATACGCCAAGCGCCAAGTTATGTGTTGCAAGCACCACGATCACCACAGTAATCATCACGACATTAAAAGACATTGGATGCTTTGAAAATTGCTTGACTGAATTCCATTGGAAAGTGGTAAACGACACCATGACCATAATCGCGACTAAGGCAGCCATTGGGACATAAGCCAGCCAGTCTTTTAAGAACACCACCAAACACAACAAAAATATACCTGCAACCAAAGTGGAGAGGCGAGTTCGCGCACCTGAGCTGACATTAATAATCGACTGACCAATCATGGCGCAACCTGCCATGCCGCCCATAAAGCCACTGACAATATTAGCAATCCCTTGACCACAACATTCCTGATGACGATCACCTTCAGTTCCAGTGACTTCATTGATCACTGTCGTGGTCATCATGGTTTCTAATAGGCCAACTGTTGCTAGGGTAATGGAATAGGGAAAAATAATCGTGAGGGTTTCAAGATTGAAAGGAATTTCAGGAATCAAGAAAATAGGTAAAGTCTCTGGAAACTTACCCAAATCACTCACAGTACGCAGGTCAGCACCTAAAAATAATGCCAAGCCACTGAGGACAATAATGCAAATCAGCGGTGATGGAATGGCTTTGCCAATTTTAGGTAGATATGGAAAAAGATAAATAATCGCAAGCCCTAAAAGCATAAAGACATAGCCCCAACTATCCATCTTTGACATTTCAGGTAGCTGTGCGACAAAAATCAAAATCGCGAGTGCATTTAAAAAACCATACACCACTGACTGCGAGACGAAGCGCATAAGTTTTGCGACTTTAAAATAGCCAGCAATGATCTGAATCACACCAGTCAAAACCGTGGCAGCCAAAAGGTATTGCAAACCATGATCTTTGACCAAAGTGATCATAAGTAAGGCCATCGCACCCGTAGCAGCTGAAATCATTGCTGTACGACCACCAAAAAAGGCAATGGTGACGGCGATACAAAACGAAGCGTACAAACCAACCTGAGGGTCAACCCCAGCAATGGCTGAAAAGGCGATCGATTCTGGAATTAGCGCCAGTCCAACTACTAAGCCAGCGAGCACATCGGTACGAATATTGGAAAACCATTGTTCTTTTTTAAGTTGTAACACGGTAACTTTTCATCAAATCTTAAACGCGGCTATGTTAAAACAACTGAGTATAAAAATGCATAACAGATTGACTTGAAATCTTCTTGATAATGGACAATAGTCAATGAGTATATATGTTTCAGCATTTACGCTTTTTTGCAATTTACAGGTTTGATCACTTGAAAGTTTGACAGAAGAGATTTAAAACATTGAATAGTACATAACAAGGATCAGATATGAAGCTTTATTATTCTCCAGGTGCATGTTCATTAGCATCACATATAATTTTAAATGAAATTAATGTCGATTTTGATTTGGTCCGTGTTGACCTAAAAAACCATAAAACAGAAAAAGGGGTGGATTATTACGAGATCAACCCAAAAGGTTATGTACCTGCATTAGAAATTAACCCAGGTTTGATCCTGACCGAGAACGTGGCCATTTTACCGTTCCTTGCACAGCATGATCCAAAACAAGATTTAATTCCGCCATCAGGTTTAGGTCGTGCCAAAGTTTTAGAATGGCTTGGCTATTTGAACTCAGAATTACATGATGCTTATGCCGTATTCTTTGGTGCTCCACTAGATGCAGACGCTAAAGAAAAAGCTTATGCAGAAATTGATCGTTTATTGACATATATCGATAAAGCAATTGGTGAATCGGATAACGACTATTTGGTCGATGATAACTTTGGCCCTGCAGATGCCTATCTCTTTGTACTGACAAATTGGTCAAATGGCATCGGTCATGATTTAACGCCATATAAAAATATCATTGCATTGCGTAACAAAGTTGCAGAGCGTCAATCAGTTCAAATTGCGATGCGTGATGAAGGATTGATTCCTTAAGTTGTGTATTCAAATTGAATTAAAAAAGACCGCCGAAATTGGCGGTTTTTTTATTGCTAGATTTTTATTGCTCAGGTTTAGCTTAATACTCGAACTGTGTATAGAAATCATCAAAGTTAATATTTTTAAGCGTCAGTTGCTTCGGTGCTTTGAAGGTTGACCATTTGGTCTGAGTTTTGGCATCTTCAAACATATTACCGCCTACAATTTCCTTACGTTTTAAGGTCGAAAAATTATAGCTTTTCGATGTTTCTTCACCAGAAGCTCGGTGAAAGCTATTGTAGTCAAAACCAATCAGATCAAAGTGTTGATTTTGCCAACGGAAGGTATAACTATGTCGGGGCCATTCCCAGCCACCACAAGCCATAAAATAACTAAAATGAACGAGTAAATTGCCTTTACTGATTTGGATGTCTTCTGCTTCAGCAAGTGGGTCAAGTAAGCATGAATTGGGTTGCTGAGCGACAGGGATGCTATTGTTTTCAACGATACGTTGATATCCCTTTGCGGTTTTAAAAAACACGATGAGTTTTCGTGGATGGTTATGAACGACTTTGCCATCGTCATCATAGGTCGCCACATCGACTTTTTGTTTTTCCACGATCATCGCAATATCTGGCTTTTGATCTTTGTTTAGGTCGCCAGTCGTAGCCATCAAAATGTTCCAACCTTGCGGTGCAAGTGATTTGGCTGTGCTGGGCACTTGGGCTGACAGCCAACTAGATGCGGCACAAAGACTCAAAGTACAAAATATATGGGATATTTTCATTATTATCAGGTTTGCAAAATCAAAAAAAGGACTCAATAGAGTCCTCTTTTATACCGTGAATGAGTTCTTATTTAAAGAAGTATCCGGTTTCAGGTGAACTGGCATTTGCCATGCGTTTACGAGGCATACGTCCTGCTAGGAAAGCTTCACGACCAGCTTCAACTGCTTTTTTCATCGCTGAAGCCATCATAACAGGGTGTTGTGCAGCTGCAATTGCTGTATTCATTAATACGCCATCACAGCCCAATTCCATCGCTATCGCTGCATCACTTGCTGTACCGACACCAGCATCGACCAAAACAGGTACTTTGGCATTGTCTTTAATGATCGAAATGGTGTGTGGGTTGAGAATACCTAAACCTGAGCCAATAAGACTACCTAAAGGCATAATCGCTACACAGCCCATGCTTTCCAGTTCTTGTGCCACAATTGGGTCATCTGAGGTATAAACCATGATTTCAAAGCCATCGTCAACCAATGTACGTGCAGCTTTTAAAGTCTCAGTAATATTTGGATATAGGGTTTTCTCATCGCCTAAAACCTCAAGTTTAACCAAATTGTGACCATCTAAGAGTTCACGGGCCAACATACAAGTACGAACCGCGCTGTTCGCATCGAAACAACCGGCTGTATTTGGCAAAATCGTATATTTCTCAGGTGGAACTACAGAAAGCAAGTTTGGCTGGTCTGGATGTTGACCAATATTCACACGGCGAATGGCAACGGTCACAATTTCAGCACCACTGGCTTGAATGGCCTGGTCAGTTTCCGTTAAGTCCTTGTACTTACCTGTACCAACTAAAAGTCGTGAATTAAATGTACGTGAACCAATGATTAGGGGTGTATCTTCCATGGGAGCTCCATTTTAGCCGCCACCTACGGCATGAATAATTTCAATATGATCTTGCTCTGCAATTGGGGTTTGTTCCAATTTACTTTTCGAGATGATCATTTCATTTTTTTCAACAGCGAAGCGTTTGCCTTCCAGTTGTAATTGTTGAACCAATTGCAAGAGGTTGACACATTCGGTTTGTGTAGCTTCGCCATTTAAATAGATTTGCATTTGTGGATTCCGATCTTGCTGCCTTACCTATTGAGTAAGGTCAATTCTGCTGCTGATTATTTTGCGTATTTCAACGCATTCCATGCCAATATGAGCCATCCAGCAATCATCAGCGCTCCACCAATCGGGGTAATTGCACCGAGACCACGTGGTAAGCCTAGAGCCATCACATATAAAGAACCACAGAAGAAGAAAATACCAACTTGTATAAGGAGGAAACTAGCTTTAATTGGAAGTTGGGGAATGACTTTGGATAAGCTCGCGAGGGCAAGTAAGCCTAGTGCATGATAAAAGAAATAGTCCGTTGCAGTTTGCCACCAAGCCAATTGGGCTTCAGTCGCGCGCGCTTTTAATCCGTGTGCACCAAAGGCACCAAGCATTACAGCAAAAGCTAAGTTAAGTGCGGAAATGGCAATCCACATGTGCATTCACCTTAACAAAATTTGCGCATAACCATAGCATATTTAGCACGCAGGATTAAAGCAAAAATGACTAAAGTTTTTGTGTTACAGCCTGTCATTCAATAATATACAAAAACAAAAAAAAGAGCATCGAAATGCTCTTTTTAAGAATGACTGGAAAAGCCTTCAACTTAGTTTGAGGACATTGCGACTTTGATTTTCTCCATCGCATTTTTTTCTAACTGACGAATACGTTCAGCAGATACATTATATTCTGCCGCCAATTCATGCAGCGTCGACTTTTCGTCATCTAACCAGCGACGTTGTAAGATGTTACGTGAACGGTCATCCAACTGATCCATGGCTTCATGTAAAGCTGAAGTGCTTTGTTCTTCGTAATCTTCATCTTCCGCTAAACGCGCAGGGTCGTAACGGTTATCTTCGAGATAAAGGGCAGGAGCGACATGAGTCGAACCTTCATCGTCGTCATCACCTTGAGCTTCAAATGCAGCATCATAAGCGGTTAAACGGCCTTCCATTTCTAAGACTTGTTCGGGTGTCACATTTAAGTCATTGGCAATCGACTGTGCTTCAGCCAAAGTTAATTTTTTAGATGACTTTTTTAAGCTACGTAAATTAAAGAATAATTTACGCTGCGCTTTAGTGGTCGCAATTTTGACAATACGCCAGTTACGAATCACATATTCATGAATTTCTGCTTTAATCCAATGCACAGCAAAAGATACGAGACGTACGCCCATATTTGGGTCAAAACGTTTTACCGCTTTCATTAAGCCCAAGTTACCTTCTTGAATCAGGTCACCTTGTGGCAAGCCGTAGCCTGCATAGCTACGTGCGATATGCACAACAAAACGAAGATGCGACATCACCAGCATTTTAGCTGCGTCTAAATCTTGGTCATAATAATAACGCTCGGCCAGCTCTTTTTCTTGTTCGGCCGATAAAATTGGAATCTGATTAACAGTACTAATATAAGCACCAAGATTCACCCCAGGTGCCGATAATGACAGGGGCATCAATTGATTGCTGCTGTCACTCATGTTTTCTCCTTGAGAACTAAAAATGGGTAAGCCCAATAACTAAGATTCATCTTAATCCAATATTTCCGTAAATTATGGAAAATTGGGTATAGAAATGTAAACTTTTATTCAATTATGAAGCAATTTAGTTTAACTGAATCTTTTTAAGATTCAATTAAGTAATGAAACTCAGAATCTGAAATTTTGCGCATTTCACAGTTTAACTGATGTATTTGACAGTATCGTGATACATCTTGTTGGCTGTGCGGATCGGATGACTTTAACAATAAAGATTGGTCTGGACTTTTCTTTAAAGCTTTTTTCAGCATCAATAGCGGCATCGGGCAGGGTTTACCCATGGCATCTACAGTTAAAAGCGAATTTTGGCTGTCACTCACGAAGCAGATCCAACATGTTTACATTTCAATGGAAATATTAGCAAATACAGTGCCAAATCCCAACCTAAAATAGGCAAAAATCCTTTGTGATTTATAACTCAAACGATGTGAAAAAATAAGAATATTCAAAAGGAAAATAGATCAAAAAAATCTATTATTTGCAGTAAACCCGTGTTAAGCTCGTTGCGTTGTTAAGATTTTTGTTGGCTGTGAAGCCTCTTAACTCTTGATATATTTGGATGTAACCGGGATTTTGTTGATAGTTTTACAGAATGATTACAAGCTTAGAAATAAAAATATTTTTTAACCTTGTTTGGTCTGCTGTTTGCAACACCGGGTGGTCCTTCTTTTTTAAATACGATAAGGATTAACTTATGACAGCTCGTGAACAAGGCGTTGTTAAATGGTTCAACGACACTAAAGGCTTTGGCTTTATTCAACGTAACGGCGGCGACGACGTATTCGTTCATTTCCGCGCAATTATGGGCGAAGGCCACCGTTCACTTCGTGACGGCCAACGCGTAGAATTCAGCGTTGTTAAAGGTCAAAAAGGCTTCCAAGCTGAAGAAGTACAACCTTTAGACTAATCGTCTAAATGTACTCAGAAACGCTCCAATGTAAATTGGGGCGTTTTTTGTTTATAATGCTTCGATAATTTTGTGATTATTCATTTAGGGCACATCTATATGTCATCAGGTTTTGAAACCTTAAATTTACATCCGAACCTTAAAAAAGCCATTGATGCTTTGGGTTTTAAGGATATGACGCCTATTCAGCAAAAGGTTTTAAAATTTACATTGGCTGGACATGACGCTATTGGTCGTGCTCAAACTGGTACAGGGAAGACAGCTGCTTTCTTGGTCAGTGTGATTAATGATCTGTTGAATAATCCAATTAAAGAACAACGCTTCCGCGGTGAACCGCGTGCATTGATTCTTGCACCAACCCGTGAGCTTGCATTGCAAATTGAAAGTGATGCCAAAGAATTAGTGAAATATACTGATCTTAATGTCATGACTTTATTGGGTGGAGTAGATTTCGATAAACAAAAAAATCTATTAAACCGTAATTTTGTCGACATTATGGTTGCAACTCCAGGTCGCTTAATTGACTTTGTGGAACAAAAAGAAGTTTGGCTCGATCAAATTGAATTCTTAGTGATTGATGAAGCTGACCGTCTTTTAGATATGGGCTTTATTCCTTCAGTTAAACGTATCGTACGTTTCTCACCACGTAAAGAACAACGACAAACTTTGATGTTCTCTGCAACATTTAGTTATGACGTTTTAAATTTGGCACAGCAATGGTTGTTTGAACCAGTAACTGTTGAAATTGAACCTGAGAAAAAAACCAATGCAGACGTTGAGCAACGTGTCTACATGGTGGCGAAGTCTGATAAATATAAATTATTGGAAGACATCTTACGAGATGAACCAATTGAAAAGGTCATGATCTTTGCCAACCGTCGTGATCAAGTGCGTAAACTTTATGATCATCTCAAAAAAGACGGTTATAAAGTGGTGATGTTGTCAGGTGAAATCGCTCAAGATAAACGTTTGAAAATGCTTGATCAGTTCAAAAATGGTCAACATAACATCATGATTGCAACAGACGTTGCGGGTCGTGGTATCCATGTTGATGGCGTTTCGCATGTGGTGAACTTTACACTTCCTGAACAGTCGGATGATTATGTACACCGTATCGGTCGTACAGGTCGTGCGGGTACTCGTGGTGTGAGTATCAGTTTCTTGTCTGAAGATGATGCTTTTTCATTACCTGAAATTGAAAAAGCCATTGGTCAAAAATTACCTTTAACCCGTTTAGACGGTTATTGCTAATTTTTGCTTCTAAAAAAGCCTGCAGATTTGCAGGCTTTTTTTATTTCATCTCGACTATTTCATAACAATTATTTCATGACGATAATTTCATTTTGCGTTAATGACAAAACGAAATCACAAACTAACGGTTTAGTTTGCACGGCAACTAAAGGTTAGTACAGTTTGGTAATCATCATCTTTGCTGATGCTGCCGCTATTTCCTGTAATGGTGCCAAGTACGCCAGCCGCCGCTTGAATCATTTGACCTGTCTTTTCATCGACCACGCCTTTTAAAACACCGTTGTATTCTTGCTTTTCATCTACGACGACAGGGGTCGCATTTTTACCACAGGTACTATTTGCTGCTGCGATCGCATTATTTTTTGCCGCTAAACTGGTTTTACCTACGGCAGTGACTTCATATTGATTATTTGGTTTTTGAATTGCTAATGATTTTGTTGGTGTAGATGTACATGCAGCTAAAAGCACAGTTGCGCTTAGCGTGCTAACCATGGCAACAGTTTTGTTGAATTTTTTCATGCGGTGCCCCGAGTTAGAAACAATTTGATTTATTTGAACATAAAATTTCTTATAGAACAGGGAGCTGCTGTACAAGTTATGCGGTTTTTTATAGTAAATCTGTGAATAAAGCTGACTTAACAAATAAGCACCGAGTCTGATGCAAACATTCTAGAGTAAGTTATTGAGAATATGCTAATCTTGAGCAAACGTTTTAAAGTACAGTGTATAGATGTCAATTCTAAAATCAGCAGTTGATACAGTTCATCAAAATATTCATCAGCGTCAGTCGATTGGTCATTTAATTGAACCTGCGCCGAATGCTGAGCAATTGGAAAATGCGTTTCAAGCCGCCTTAACGGCGCCAGATCATCATCGTCTTAAGCCTACGCGTTTTGTGATTATTCCTGAAACTGAACGTGAAGCATTTGGTGAGTTGCTTTCACATGCCTTAGCCGATACTGGACAAACTGAAGAAGCACAGTTGGAACGTGTGAAACACCATCCATTTCGTGCGCCACTATTGGTTTTGGCCTTAACTCAATTACAAGATCATCCCAAAGTTCCGCATTTCGAACAAATTTTAAGTTCAGGCGCAGCAGTACAAAACTTTTTGCTCTCTTTACAAGCACAGGGCTTTTCAACCATGTGGCGTAGTGGGGCGGTGGTTGAATCTAAATTGTTTAAACAAGCCTTGGGTTTAACGGAAAACGATTTGATTTCAGGCATTATTTATATCGGTACAGCTGTGAAAGCAATTCCACCGCGTGCTGAAATACAGTCTGCTGATTTTGTAAGCCATTGGCATAAAGCAAACCAATAAAAGTGAAAAATAGGTCGATTGAACAAGACCGATCAGTAAAGAAATTAGGATAAAAGAACAATGTCAGAACTTGATTTTGCAAGTCTTGTTAGCCCTGTGTCAGTAGACCAAAAAACGGCACTGCGTGTTACGGTGTTGGGTGGTGGGAGTTTTGGTACTGCGATGGCCAATACTGCAGTACGTAATGGCTGTGACACCATGATATGGATTCGTGATGAGGCGGTGGCTGCGGATATCAATGCAACACATATCAATAAACGTTACTTGCCAGATTTTCAATTAGAAGCCGGTTTGCTCGCTGTTTCAGATTTAGAAAAAGCAGTATGTAATCGTGACATTATTTTAGTGGCTATTCCGAGCCATTCTTTCCGTAGTGTTTTACAGCAGATCAAACCTTTTATAACCTCACAAGCAGTGGTGTCTTTAACCAAAGGTATTGAAGCCAATACCTTTAGCTTTATGAGCGATATTATTCGTGAAGAACTTCCTGAAGTCCCTTATGGTGTGCTTTCAGGGCCAAACTTGGCGAAGGAAATTGTTGCAGGACAACCTGCGGGGACTGTGATTGCAAGCCAATCTGAACTGGTTCGTTATGCAGTTCAACAAGCGCTACACAGTGCGTTGTTCCGTGTATTTGCAAGTGATGATGTGCATGGCGTGGAATTGGGCGGTGCTCTGAAAAATATCTATGCAGTCGCGATGGGTCTAGCTGCGGCTTATGGTGTCGGTGAAAATACCAAGAGTATGATTTTGACACGTGCTTTGGCAGAAATGAGCCGCTTTGCAGTGAAATTAGGCGCAAACCCATTAACATTCCTAGGTTTATCTGGTGTCGGTGATTTATTTGCAACTTGCAGTAGTCCGCTCAGCCGTAATTACCAAGTCGGCTTTGCACTCGGTAGTGGTAAAAGCTTAGAACAAGCCACCAAAGAACTGGGACAAACTGCGGAAGGGATTAATACTATTGTGCAAGTACGCGCACGCTCTGAAGAGCTCGATGTGTATATGCCAATTACCAGTGCCTTGTACGAAGTGATTTTTGAAGGTGCGCCGGCACTGAACATTGCATTGTCATTGATGAAAAATGGCCATCGTAGTGATGTTGAATTTGTCTTGCCACATCAGCAAGTTTAAGTTTGCTGATTCATATGCAATACACATAGCTTTGTCATACTGGCTGTATATAATGTGCGGAATAGAATAAGGAAATTTTATGCAACTGACATTGGTTAGGCATGGCGAAGCTGCTCCGCCAGTAATGGGGAATGATGAAAAGCGTCCTTTAACAGCGCGCGGACAAACTCAAGCGGCAGAAACTGCAGCATATTTGAAAGATATAATTCAACCAGACGTTTTTGTGGTGAGTCCGCTACTGCGGGCGCAGCAAACACTTTCATCTTTGCAAAAACATTTTCCACATGTGCCTGTGGTTATTTGTAATGCCATCAAACCGGAAGATGATGCCAAAGTTGCAGTGGAATGGTTGTCACATTTACCGTATGAGTCTATTGTGGTGGTGTGCCATATGAACGTTGTGGCACATATGGCCAGTGTTTTGGTCTCAGAATATTTTAATCCCTATGCTTTGGCAGAAGCGCGTATTTATGAACAAGCGGTCATTGCTCCAGGATTGTCGACACAAATTAAAACGTTTATACCATCAACATAAAAACCAATTAAAACGGCAGAAAAATTAATGTTGTATTTATGGATGCCCGAAGCCAATGGGGTTTGGCAATGGTCAGAAGGGGATTTCTGGAAGCAGTCATCGACACTTGAACAGTTGATTCAGGAAATTCAGCCACATGCGGGAAAGGAAGCGGTTGTTTTCTTTCCGAGTCGTGATGTACAAATCATTCAGCAAAATTTTCCAAAAAACCAATATAAAAAACTTGGCCCAGACGGCGTAAAATATTTACTTGAGGAATATGTCATTTTGCCTTTGGATGCAATGAAAGTATTGCATCATTTTCAAAGTCCAGATGAATTAACGGTCATGGGGATTGCGCATAGTACAGTTGAAACGATGCAGCATGCTTTGACGCTAATTCCTGTAAAAGTCATTTCGTTATTACCTGACTTTTTGGTCTTGCCAAGTCCAGAAGCAGGGCAACATGTTTTGGCAAATGTCAGCGGTCATTTATTGGTCCGAAATAGTGAATATGTCGGTCAGTCTGTTGATGATTTGGCATTGTATTTAGATTATCAAATTGGTCAGCCGAACTATAAGATTTCAAATCTAAGTTCAGATCAGACGCATAGTCTTGAAGCCGCTGTAACGCATGATCACATTGAATCTTTTCATTATGAACTACCCAATATAAAAAAACCGAAACAACATCCACTCAATGTTTTGCCGAAAGCCAAAGCCAATAGTGGTGTGGGTGGCTATTGGAAAGCATGTGCAGCAGTTTTGGTCGCGGCTTTAATTACACAGTTTAGCTATGATGCAGTTCGTTGGTATCAATACAAAAAAGTGGCCAATATCACTGCGGCACAAGCGATTGATCAGTTTAAATATTGGTTTGGGCAAAGCTATCCTGTCACTGAACAAACGCTGAAAAGCCAGTTCGAGTCACAATTGCGTCAGAGTCAAACAGGCAATGCGCAGGCGCTGTCCTTACTGAGCCGTGTTGGTCCTGTTCTAATGCAAAACCAAATTTCTGCAAATCGTGTGAGCTATGAAGCCTCGATGATAAATATGGAGCTAAAAGCCAATTCGGCAGAAGTACTGCAAACCCTAACCAATCAATTAAAACAACAAGGTTTTAAAGTCGAATTAGGGAATATTCAACCAAGTGCCAACGGCGCGATTGGATTGGTGAAAATACAATAATGACAAAAATGGAAAACCTACAGCAACGTATAGATGGGCAAATTGAGCGCATCACTGATTATTTAGACCAACTGTCTACTCGTGAACGAGTTATGGTGATCTTTACCACGATTTTTGTTGTAGTGGCAGCGATTGGTTCGGCACTGTTTTATATGAACAAAGCTGCAAATTTTCAACAAAAGCGCGTGAATGAACTCAAAGATACTGTTGTTTGGATGCAAAGTAATGCCGTCACGATGAAACCAGCAGGTGATACACAACTGAGCGCGTTGGAAAAAGTTCAGCGTGTATCGCAACAACAGGGTTTATCCGTGGCATCTCAACAAGTCGGTGAGCAAATACAGATTGCAGTGATGCATGAAAATTATGCAATTCTGGCCAATTTTTTGACTCAATTGGTTCAAATGGGCTTAAGTATTGAAAAGATGGAGTTAAGTTCTGAAGCGGGACAGGTCAAATTAACAGCGAGTGTACAATAATCGGTAAAAATAAAGATCTGCTAAGCATGGTGTTTTATTTGTGCTGTGCCTATAATATGCCGACTTAAAAAGCAGTAGACTTTTATAGATATGTTGTATTCTCTAGCCCGCCCTTTGTTGTTTACTTTAGCACCAGAGCGTGCACATGAGCTGACATTATCGCTGTTGAAATCTTCCCACAAGATGGGAATGATGCGTCAAAACGTGGCGTCTAAACCAGTGACATGTATGGGAATCGAATTTCCGAATCCAGTTGGTTTAGCAGCCGGTCTTGATAAAAACGGTGCTTATATCGATGCGCTGGCGAGCCAGGGCTTCGGCTTTATTGAAATTGGTACAATTACACCACTTCCACAATCAGGAAACCCTGAACCTCGTTTATTTCGTTTACCGAAAGCAAAAGCCATTATTAACCGTATGGGTTTTAACAACGATGGCGTGGATCAATTGATCGAAAATGTCAAAGCTGCAAAATTTAAGGGTGTACTTGGGATCAATATCGGTAAAAATGCAGTCACACCTGTTGAAAAAGCAGTTGACGATTATCTGATTTGTCTAGAAAAAGTTTATAACTACGCTTCTTATATTACCGTTAATATTTCATCTCCTAACACAAAAAATCTTCGCAGCTTACAAAGCGGTGATGCTTTGACTGAACTGTTAGAGACGCTCAAGAAACGTCAACTCGAGTTGGCGGATGAAAATCAACATTATGTACCCTTAGTACTTAAAGTTGCACCAGATCTAGAACCAGAAGACATTAATTTTATTGCACAACAATTGTTAAAATTTAAAATTGATGGTCTGATTGTCACCAATACGACTTTGTCACGTGAAGGTGTTGAAGGCCTTCCATTTGGTGATGAAGCTGGAGGTCTATCCGGCGCGCCAGTCTTTGAGAAAAGTACGGCATGTTTGGCGGCTTTTGCTAAAGTATTAAACGGTCAAATTTCATTGATCGGTGTGGGTGGTATTTTGTCGGGCGCGGATGCTGTTGCGAAACAAAAAGCAGGAGCAAGCCTTGTACAAGTGTATAGTGGCCTCATATATACAGGTCCGACACTTGTAAAAGACTGCGTAGACGCATTGTAAATATCATGAATACCATTGATATCTTTATACTGATTATTTTGCTCATTGGAGGGCTTAACGGTTTGCGTCAAGGATTTGTAAAAGCCTTTGCGAACTTCATTGGATGGATTCTTGCACTTGTCATTGCGGCAAAGTATGCAACCGTCCTTGCACCTTCGATGACATCTTTAAGTACAGATCCAGTGGTACAAAAGATTGCCGCGTTCGCATTTATTGTATTGTTGATTGTAGTCATGACTTGGGTCGCTACATGGTTATTGAACAGTATTTTGAAAACATTAAAGCTTGGTCCTTTAAATCGACTGGCGGGTGGTGTTTTTGGAAGCTTAAAAGGATTGTTGGTGGTGCTGATCACTATGCAGGGGCTAGGTCCTTGGGTAGAAAGTTCACCACATTGGAAACAATCTAAAATGGTTCAGTCATTATTGCCATATGCGCCTTGGGCAACCGAATTGTCCAAAGATGCTGCAAATCAAGCACTTCATCATATTCAGTCTGAAGATGCTCAGAAATCTTCAGACCTACCATCTGAGTCGCAGAACAAGCACGGACGTTCTGGATCGGGTGAGTCAACAAATAATCCTTTTTATTAACCCTAGCTTGTCTGCGAGGTTGCTATGTGTGGAGTAGTTGGTATAGCTGGTAAATCACCTGTTAACCAAATGTTGTTTGATGCGTTAACGATGTTACAACATCGTGGACAGGATGCAGCCGGGATCGTAACTTGTCAGGATGGTCGTTTATTCCTGCGTAAAGATACGGGTATGGTGCGTGATGTGTTCCACACACGTCATATGCGTGCATTACAGGGTAATTATGGTATTGGCCATGTTCGTTACCCAACTGCTGGTTCTTCAAGCAGTGCTGAAGCTCAGCCATTCTATGTAAACTCACCTTATGGCATTACGCTTGCACATAATGGTAACTTAACTAATGCTGCTGAAATTCATGATGACTTGTTCAAGACTGACTTACGTCATATGAACACCGATTCAGACTCAGAAGTATTATTAAACGTATTTGCTCACGAATTGCAAAAACGCGCAAAACTTACACCAAGTGCTGAAGATGTATTCCACGTGGTTTCACGTGTGCATGAACGTTGCAAAGGTGGTTATGCGGTTGTTGCTATGATCACAGGTCAAGGCCTTGTGGGTTTTCGTGATCCAAATGGTATTCGTCCATTAATTTACGGTTCTCGTGAAACTGAAAATGGTATGGAATATATCATTGCGTCTGAATCTGTCGCAATTACAGCGCTTGGCTTTAAAGTTGAGCGCGATATTGCACCGGGTGAAGCAATTTATATTACTGCTGATGGCGTGATGTCGACCAAGCAGTGTGCAGTAGCCCCTGAATATCGTCCTTGTATCTTTGAATACGTATATTTTGCGCGTCCAGATGCAACCATTGACGGTATTTCAGTTTACAAAGCACGTTTGAAAATGGGCGAAAAACTTGCTCAGAAAATTCTACGTGAATGGGGCGATGAGCACGATATCGATGTCGTGATCCCAATTCCTGATACTTCACGTACTTCGGCGCTAGAACTTGCAAATACCTTAGGTGTGAAATTCCGTGAAGGCTTCATGAAGAACCGTTATATCGGTCGTACCTTCATTATGCCGGGTCAGCAACTTCGTAAGAAATCTGTGCGTCAAAAGCTTAACCCTGTAGAGCTAGAGTTCCAAGGCAAAAACGTACTTTTGGTCGATGACTCGATTGTACGTGGTACGACTTGTAATGAAATCATTCAAATGGCGCGTGATGCGGGTGCGAAAAAAGTATTCTTTGCGTCTGCTGCACCGATGGTGAAATATCCAAACGTGTACGGTATCGATATGCCAGCCAAATCTGAACTGATTGCGTCAGAACGTAGCGTTGAAGAAATCCGTGAAATTATTGGTGCTGATCGCCTAATTTTCCAAGATTTGGAAGATTTGAAATCTGCAGTACGCACCAAGAAAGTCCCTGAGTTACAGGACTTTGATTGCTCGGTATTTGATGGTAAATATGTGGCAGGCGGTATTGATGCTGAATATTTAGCAGCATTAGAGCGTAAGCGTAATGACTCTGCAAAAAATGAAAAGCCAGCTTATATCGATGTTAACATTGATGCAGCTTCTGTGGATTTAACAGGTGTTCGTGAAGAATAATCTGCTGAAAACATACTGAAAAAGCGGGAATTTCCCGCTTTTTTCATTTATGATGAGCAAACAAAAGACAATGTAGCTTAAGGGTATTACATTGAGACGTGTGGGTTATGATTTTATAAAAAACAAAAATATGTTTTGGCCTGTCACCATGTGTATGGCGGCAGTGTTTTTGACCGTCGCAATTATTAATGTAATTGTCGGTTTAATTGTGGATTATTATGATTCCACTCAGTCTATCTATTGGCATGTGCTTAGCCCATTTTTAGTGGCTGCTGTACTGCTGATTATGTTGGTTTCAGTTCTCTATGATTTTTACACCTTTCGCTTAGGTGGTTATTCACTTGCCAAACAGTTAGGTGCGCGTCGTCTGAGTCTGATAGAAAGTATTCCAGAAGAAAGTGTTGCACTGCGTATGACTGAGCAGCTGGCAGATACCTTTCTAATCGATACTCCCGCACTTTATGTCCTACCTGATGAAGTGGGCGTGAATGCGCTCACCGCTGGTTTTAGCCCTCGAGATACATCGATCATTTTAACTTGGGGTGCCTTACAAACCTTAGATGAGATGGAAATGTATGGTTTGCTGAGCCATGAATTTAATAAAATCTTGTCGGGCGAAGCTGCAGAAAATACCCGTTTGAAAATCTTATATAGCGGGTTGACGACCTTTAGTCAGTGGGGCAGTAAAATTGCAAAACGTGGCTTCTATAAAAATGGACAAGCACGGGACAATAAGTTTGAAACCCTCTTTGTAGCGATTGGCGCGGTCATTTGGTTGATCGGAAGCTTAGGTGTTTTGATTTCCCGCTTTATTAAATATATCTCTTTGGGTTCTCGAACCTATCGTAATGACCAGAAAACTAAACGTCTGATTCAAAATGATGCTAATATTCAAACCTTATTAAGGATTTATGTGCATCATTCAGGTTCGCAAATTCATAGTGAATATGCGGAATCGATTTCTCATATGTGTTTTGCAAACTCACTCAGTCCGCAAAACTGGATGAATATTCACCCAAGTATTGAACAGCGTATTTTTGAATTAAATCCGGCGCTCATTCATGACCTGCAACTAGAAAATTTAAAAAAACTGCGAAACCAGCCGCTATTTTATTTATTCCGTTCACTAGAAGAAGCTAGTCCAGATGTTGCAACACCATGGAACTCGCCACAACCATTACCTTTACTGCGCTTGTCACCGATTAGTTTTGCGATACGAGATGCAATTAAACCGTTGAACCCCGAGATTCGTGAAAATTGGCAGCGGCCTGAATTGATCCAACGTGCCTTGCAAACAGCAACGGGTTCGCGTGAGGTGATGGTTGCGATTTTAATGATTCGTCAGTATCGAGAGTTTATTCCGACTGAAGCTGAAGTCAGTCGTGCGATTGTGGATGCCTTATTGAATCTTGATGGTCGTGTGCATATCTCAATTTTTCATGAGGCATGTAAAAATATTGGTACCATGCCAGCAACAATTTCACGGCAGTTCTTAACCAAGCTGGCCAAAATTATTCAAGAAGATGGTGAAATTGGTTTGCTCGATGCCTTACTACTTGAAACAGTGAAATATGAGTTAAATCTGTTGCCTGCACATACACCTACATCTTTAGAAGATGTAAAACCGAGTATTGTGCGTTTGATTGATGCCTTGTTGCATGTGCAACAAATTAACAGTGATAACCAACTCGAAGTGCGTGAAAAAATCCTCAATCGAATCTTAACGAAAGAAGAACTAGAGTTTTATCGCGATATTTCTGATGAGCCAATAGACTTGGCTGAAATCCTAAATGATATTTCTGGGCTGCTGCTGCGTGAGCGGTTAAGCATTCTTGGGGTTGCTGAAATATGTTTATGGAATGATCGAATTATCACGCAAGATGAGTTGGATGTTTTGCAGCTACTATATTGGCGTATTGGATTTGAATCAGCTGAGATAGTTGAACTAATGCAAAAGAAAAATAGTT
The DNA here is from genome assembly GCF_013419215.1 of Acinetobacter sp. YH12096. Classification (NCBI taxonomy): domain Bacteria; kingdom Pseudomonadati; phylum Pseudomonadota; class Gammaproteobacteria; order Moraxellales; family Moraxellaceae; genus Acinetobacter; species Acinetobacter sp. YH12096. The sequence goes on from NZ_VPAM01000001.1 coordinate 164,617, forward strand.
TAATGATTGTATAATTGTTTATAGCGGCTTGATTTATGAATAAATTGTTTAATTTTAAGTCAAAAGTAGTCTGAGCAATTCTAAAGAATCTTTAAAGAAATAGTATGATCTAATTGATTTATAAAAGTTCAGCAAAAACCAATGAATCCCGTTAGAATATCAAGCCTTGAATCGGTGAAAATGAAAGCATGATTGGGCATCAGCGAAGCATAATGGCGGCAATGGGAATTGATATATGGATTCCTCAGGCGGCTCCGTGTCAGCAATTTAGCTCAAATATTTGGCGAGATCAGGCGGCTCCTGAAATAGTCTCTGAAATTCTACTCAAAAATGAGCCTCAGCCAACGCCTGTTTCATCACAGACTGAGCTTAAAAACAACGTTGATGTTGTTGTAAATCAACCTGTAGAAGCACCTAAAGATGAACTAAAGGTTGTTGAGCCTGTTGAAGTTCGTCCAATTGTTCAAATACCTTCGTTTAACTTAGAAGCCATCTGTTTAATGCACTGTGTTATTGTCATTGATGCCACAGAATTAACGGCAGAGCAGCAAGTTTTGTGGAGCAATATTCAGCGCGCAGTCAGTGCCGATTTCTTTGCTTTACAGTGGCCTTTTGGCTGGGTGAATTTGCAAGATGGTCGTGGTGCAGCATCTTATGTACAGGGTTTTATCGATGCGATGAGCTTGGATAAAAATGTCATTTGTCTAGGCGATATTCCGCATTTAGAGCATGCGAAGGTGTATCCATTGGCATCTTTACAGCAAATGATTGAACAGCCTTTATTGAAAAAACGCCTATGGCAATTTATGCAAAATAAGGCAGGACAAAATACTTAAATTACGTAAATGGAAAATTTATGCAAAAAAAAGTAGTGGTTTTTAGTCAAATAGATCAAGAAATAATCCAACGTTTAGAACAGCAATTTAAAGTTTTCCAAATTAGTCCTAAATTGGGCGATGTGAATCAGCAAATTCTTGAGCATTCAAAAGATGCTGACGCCATGATTGGTGCGGGACGTTTGTTGAATGCCTCAAATTTAGCGCATGCATCACAATTAAAAGTCATCTCAAGTGTAAGTGTCGGTTATGACAACTATGATTTAGCATTTTTAAATCAAAAAAATATCTGGTTGTGCCATACTCCGCATGTATTGACGGAAACTACAGCAGATTTAGCATTTACCTTATTGATGAGTGCAGCACGTAAAGTGCCTGTATTGGATCAATGGACCAAACAAGGGCAGTGGAAGCGTACAGTTGGTCCTGAGCAATTTGGCATGGATGTCTTTGCTAAAACTATTGGTATTATTGGCTTAGGACATATTGGCGCAGCGATTGGGCGTCGTGCTCGCTACGGCTTTAATATGAATGTACTCTATCATAATCGCCGAGAAAAAATTGAATTGGCTGAATCGTTATCAGCGCAATATTGTGATTTGGATGATTTGTTGCAACGTGCTGACTTTGTGGTCGTTGCAGTGGATTTAAATGCAGAATCGAAAGCTTTAATTGGTGAACGTGAGTTGGCCTTGATGCAATCGCATGCGGTATTGGTCAATATTTCACGCGGTTCAGTGATTGATGAAGCCGCTTTAATCGATGCATTAAGTCGTGGTCAAATTTTTGCAGCAGGCTTAGATGTTTATGAGCAAGAGCCACTTCAAGAATCGCCATTATTTACATTAGCCAATGTCGTGACATTACCCCATGTGGGTTCAGCAACAGCGGCAACTCGTAAACGTATGGCGGAATTGGCTTATCAAAATCTAGTGGATGTTTTGGTACATGAGCGCGCGCCACGCTATGTGGTCAATCCAAAATTTGAATAAACAATCACAACAGTTCTCTCCATAATTCACCAAAATTCAATGCTATATTCGATGAAGTACGAATATGAAATTTAGAGAATAGACTTTGAAAAAGATTTTACTGGCATGTGGTCTCGGGCTTTGTTCGACATTGGCGCAGACGCAGTCCGTAGATTTTAGTTCATCCCCACAATTTTCTGTGCCTGAAATAGGTAGTGGCGTCGGCTTGTTGGATCAACAAAAAGAACGTGCCATTGGTGAGAAAGTGTATCGTGAGGTGCATCGTCAACTTCCTGTGACTGAAAATCCGTGGATGGAAGATCGTCTTTTATCTGTCTTTACGCATATTTTAAGCCAAACCCAACTCAACCAACCGGTCGGATTGTTATTAATTAATGATCCACAAATTAATGCTTTTGCTGTGCCGGGAGGTTTATTTGCATTAAATGCGGGATTAATTAATTCAGCACGCAACATGGATGAAGTGGCAGGGGTGATGGCGCATGAAATTGCACATGTATCACAACGTCATTACAGTCGTTCACAAGAAGCCTTTAAAGGGCAAGGTTTATTGTCACTAGCTGGTATTTTGGTCGGAGCCTTAGTGGCCTCACAGGCAGATGGTGATGTCGGTGCGGCTGTAATGATGGGCTCACAAGCCGCTTTGATGGATAAACAGCTAACCTATAGCCGCAATCAAGAACGTGAAGCAGACCGCATCGGGATGCAGTATATGTACCGTGCAGGATACAATCCGCAAAGCATGGCTGACTTTTTTGAAGTGATGCATCGCTCTACGAGTCGAGTGAGCTTTCTGCCTGATTTTTGGTTGACACATCCTTTAACCACGGAACGTATGAGCGAGGCGCGCTTACGTGCCAATCAGTTGCCTCAAGTTAAAACCAGTTTGGTTGATCAAGATTTTGAAATTCTGCGTTGGTATAGTCGAGTACTGTCGGGTCAGGCAACCGAATTGCAATTAAATGCGATGGTGGCGCAAAAGAATTATGCAGCTGAGTTGGCTTTGGTGAGCTTGCATATTAAACAAGGTGACTTTAGTGCTGCCCAAAAGTTATTAAATGAAGCAGCAAAACAAAATGCATCGCATGCACTTTTTACTATTTTACAGACCGATGTGCTGTTGGGTCAAAACAAAACAGCCGATGCTGTGAACGCTGTGAAAAGTTCGGCAATCATCATGCCTGAAAATCGGGCATTAAATTATAAATATGCAGAGGCTTTGATTCGAAACAAAGAATATGCCCAGGCACAACTGATTCTACAGCGATTTTTACAAGCAAATCCACGTGACTTGAGTGGTTGGCGACTGATGTTGCAAATGGCTGATGCAGACAAAGATGCAAGCTTCCGTTCGGTCAATGTGCTGCGATATCGAGCTGAAGTAGAGTATTGGGGTGGGGATGAAGAACGCGCGATTAAATCTTTGCTACAGGCGCAGCGCATCGCCAAAGACTCGAAAAGTCTTTCTGCGAAAATCAAGCAGCGTGTGGACGAAATGCAAAATGAACGGAAATTAAAAATATAAAGATTTCAAATGTGATGTACTTATCTATGTCGATTATAAAGTGCAAATTGTAGTTTTAGTGGTTTAGATTAATCAGTGTAAACTAGCTGGATGTAAAATGTTTATGATTAAGAACTTACAAATGAAAAATATAATTTTAGCGGCCTGTCTGTTGGGCTTAGCAACGAATATTGCAGCAGCGAGCGCAGAGCAATATGTGATCGCTGTGAATGATATTAACGAAAAATATAAAACCGATGTACGCCAATTTTTTAGTCAGTTAGACCCGCAGCAACAGGGATTTAAAGCAGACCAGCAAGTGAAATACTGCGGTATTGTTCAGACTTATGTGAATGATCTTTATCGTGCTGCAGACGAAAATCGCGCATTTTTAGATCGTGAGTACCGTAATATGAATAAGCAGGATGTGATTCAGCAGGTGATCGCATCAAAAGAGATGCAATTATTAAAAAAATATAATGTGCAATGTGCCCTAAATTAAAAGCAAATTTATAAGCATTTTAAATCATTACGAGAAACTGAATAAAAATGAAACTCGATGATTTTGATATGCGTCATGGCAGAATTACGCTTCAGTTGATTCAGCGTCACGATGCAAAAGCACTTTATGAGGCGATCTGTCAAAGTATAGAAACCTTACGAATGTTTCCTGCAAGTTTGGCTTGGTCTTTACAAGAACCTAATTTAGATGCTTCATTGGCATTTTGTGATTCGAGAGTGTTGGCTGCGTTAAATCAGGAAAATTTTGTTTATGTGATTCGTGAGCAACAGTCGCATAACTTTTTAGGTGTCATGGATATTCATCAAATCAATTGGTTGGAAAACCAAGCTGCTGTTGGATTTTGGGGAAATGTTGAATTTAAAGGGCAGGGTTTGATGACTGAAGCCTTGCAGTTATTTGTGGATCAATTATTGAATGATCTGGGATTTCAGCAATTAAATGCTTTTGTAGATGCAGAAAACAAGCAAGCACGACGTCTATGTGAACGAGCAAATTTTAGATTGATTGAAATCGAACAAGCTGCAATTCAAAATCCAGTAGATGGAAGTTGGCGAGATATTTGTAAGTATGAAATCGTTAGATGATAAAGAAAAATAAATGATGTATGGATTTGAATTTTTTTTGAATTTGGATAATTTGGCTATTTAAGTCATCAGCGTACTTAAATAGACCAAATCAAACAATATAGATGAAAGATTAAGAGAGTTTCGCTTTAATTTTAGCTGAAACTTGTGCAGGATCGGCACGTCCGGCTATGAGCGGACGTAGAGAGTTCATCACCTTACCCATATCTTTCATGCTAGTAGCTTCTTGCGCAGTAATCGTTTGCGCAATGATGGAATCAAGTTCTTCCTCAGTCATAGCTTCTGGTAGAAATTGAGATAACACCTCAATCTCGGCTTGTTCCTTACTAGCTAAATCATCTCGGTTTGCACCTAAAAAGGCTTTAACCGATTCTTTGCGTTGTTTGATTTGCTTTTCAATGACCGCAAGAACTTGCTTATCGTCAAGCTCTATGCGCTCATCGACTTCGATTTGCTTGATTGCTGCCTGAAGACTACGTATTACCGTTAACTTGTCCATTTCTTTAGCACGCATAGCGGCTTTTAAAACTTCAGTTATTTGGTTTTTTAAAGTAGTCATTTATCTTATCCAGGTTAGTCAATCAATCACAAATTAATCTTAGTAAAGGCGAGTAGTACGTACTGATTCGCGAGCCAATTTCTTTTGGTAGCGTTTAACAGCAGCAGCTTTTTTACGTTTACGTTCTTGAGTTGGTTTTTCGTAGAATTCACGTTTACGAACGTCAGCAAGAACACCCGCTTTTTCGCATGAACGTTTGAAACGACGGATAGCTACGTCTACTGGTTCGCCTTCTTTCAATTTAACTTGTGGCATGAAGAATCCTCATTAAGTTATGGATAAGATCTCGGGTCGAATTACCCTTGATCACAAGTGAAGGTCAGTATTTTACTCATTTACATCTCATATCACAAGTCTATAATAGGTTTCGCAATATTTTGAAATGGGCAAAAGGCAGTTTAATGATCGTTTTAGGCTTGGAAACTTCGTGTGATGAAACAGGACTCGCACTCTACGATAGTGAGCAAGGATTACGCGGACAAGTATTGTATAGCCAAATCAAACTGCATGCAGAATATGGTGGTGTGGTACCTGAATTAGCTTCACGTGACCATGTGCGTAAGTTAATTCCGTTATTAAAACAACTGTTTGAAGAAAGTAAAGTTGATAAATCAGAAATTGATGCCATTGCATATACTCGCGGGCCGGGCTTGATGGGTGCATTAATGACAGGCGCATTGTTTGGTCGTACGTTGGCATTTGCACTGAATAAACCTGCAATTGGTGTACATCATATGGAAGGTCATATGTTGGCGCCGCTGTTGTCTAAAACTCCACCAGAATTTCCATTTGTGGCACTTTTAGTCTCTGGGGGACATACTCAATTGATGGCTGCTTATGGAATTGGTCAATATGAATTATTGGGTGAGTCGATTGATGATGCAGCAGGTGAGGCATTCGATAAAGTCGCTAAAATGATGGGTCTACCATACCCAGGTGGTCCAAATATTTCGAAATTGGCGATCAATGGCGACATCAATGCCTTTGAATTTCCACGTCCAATGCTACACCAAGGTTTAGATTTTTCATTTAGTGGTTTAAAAACTGCCGTTTCAGTTCAATTGAAAAAAGTTGAAGGCGAAGGTCGTGAGGCGGATATCGCTGCATCATTCCAAGAAGCGTTGGTTGATACATTGGTGAAAAAATCAGTGAAAGCTTTAAAACAAACGGGTTTAAAACGTTTAGTTATTGCCGGTGGTGTAAGTGCAAACAAGCGTTTACGTGAGCGCTTAGAAGCTGACTTGGCAAAAATCCGTGCAAATGTGTTTTATGCAGAACCTGCACTGTGTACAGATAATGGTGCAATGATTGCGTTTGCAGGTTATCAGCGTCTTAAAGCGGGTCAGCATGATGGTTTGTCTGTTACAACTACACCGCGTTGGCCGATGACTGAGTTGACTAATCCAAACGAAGCGTAAAAATCGTTTAAAAAGGAGGCTAAATTAGCCTCTTTTTTATTGTGTGTTTCAAAAAAGAGATTGTGGTTTTAGATCATTATTGAGGATATGATGGCTCAATAAATAATTAGAGCCATGTGAAATAATGACAAAAAATAATGAAGCTTTGGATCAATCAAAACCAAATCAAAGTCATATTGACCTAAAGAAATTTTATAAAGGTGTTTCTTTACCCTATGAAACTTTGGATATCCACAATATTCCAGATGGGGCAAAACAAGACCATTTTATTGAAATTCATTGTGGAGGTTTTGGGTCGGAAATTTCCCCACATCCCACTCAAAAATATCAATTTTATGCTCTTACGGATCGAGGTCCGAATACAACCTATGATGTGAATGGAGATAAAGGCAAGATATTCTTAGATCCAAGCTATATGCCAAAAATCAGACTTTTTGAATTGTAGCTCGATGGATCGATTAAAAAATTGAAAGAAATATTACTCAAAGATCCAACTGGGAGACCTATAACAGGTTTGCCAAATCGGCATTTTGGTGCAACAAAAGAAGTGGCTTATGATCAAAATGATGTGGTTTTAGCAATTGGCACAGATGAATATGGCTTAGATTCTGAGGGTTTGGTTGCATTAAAAGATGGCACATTTTGGGTGAGTGATGAATATGGGCCTCATCTCGTTCATTTTAATAGCGAAGGCGTGGAAATAGACCGTATTAATGCATACAAACAAGATGAGCGTTGCAAGTCGGGTTATTTTCTTCCAAATGCATTTGCCAACCGTAAGCAAAATCGAGGGATGGAAGGTCTGACGATTACACCAGATCAAAAAAAATTGGTCGGCATCATGCAGTCGACGATGAGTAATCCAGATTCATCAGTCACAACGTCGGACTTGGTTCGTATTGTGGTGGTCAATTTAGACGATGGCTCAACTGAACAATATCTATATCGGCAAGAACTTAAGTCAAACTCAAATACAGCCATTGTCGCGCTGAGTGAAACATGTTTTTTAGTGGCTGAACGTGATGATGATTTTTATAAAGATAATCCAAACGCTTTTAAACGAATCTATAAAATATATCTCGATGCGGCGACAAACCTAGAAAAAGTTCAACTAAGTGATCATTTTCAGCAAAATGAATCTTTAGGATTGCTCATTGATGGGCAAACACCTGAACAATATGTGCTTAATGAGGGGTGGGAGGCGCTAAAAAAATTAAATATTTTGCCTGTGGCAAAGAGCTTAGTTGTCGATTTAGTCGAAACTTTACATTATCCACACGATAAAGTTGAAGGCTTGTGGGTGATTGATGAACAGCATTTGGCAATTATAAATGATGATGATTATGGTTTTACAGAAACGGATGGGATCTTGGAGCAAAAATACCTTGATGCGGAGAAAAGTGTGATTGATTGCAATACCTTATATGTGATTGGTCAACTCAATTTAGCGCCATAAGTGGTGTGTTCTTAATGATTTTCAAGAAATTGGTTCAATTAAGAGTTTATTAGCATTTAAAAGCAGCCAACGAGGATGTGGCTGCTTTTAGCTGAAATTGTCTGACTGGCTTTGCAGAACTTATATTTTCAGATCATAAAAATATTGTAGACGTTATTTTTCCAAAGCCTTTAGATTTTCAGACCCAATCCAATGCTTTGAAAATTGATAAGCAGCACGCCCTGAACGTTGCCCACGACCTTGACACCAACGCAGTGCTTCAGCACGAGCTTCATCTGTCCATGGCATTGCAGCTTTAGCCAAATAATGTTCAACAATTTCTAAATATAAATTTTGATCCATTGGATAAAAAGACAGCCACATCCCAAAGCGGTCAGAAAGAGATATTTTTTCTTCAATCGCTTCTTGTGGATGGAGCTCAGTATATTGAGGCACATCTACCTTGGTTACAGGTGTGTTTTCATGCATGAATTCAGGCAATAAATGACGACGGTTACTGGTAGCATAAATAATAAAATTACTTGAACCTGATTGTAATGAACCATCCAAAACACTTTTTAAGCTGCGATAGTTTTCATCTTCAGCATTGAATGCCAAATCATCACAATATACGATAAATTTTTCAGGGCGATGTTCAATCAACTTTTGGATTTCTGGCAAATCAGATAAATCATCACGCTCAATTTCAATTAAACGTAAACCTTGGTCTGCATAATGGGTCAGTAGGGCACGGACGATGGATGATTTACCTGTACCACGAGAGCCAGTGAGTAAAACATCATTGGCAGGTAAGCCATTTAAAAACTGTAAAGTGTTTTGAATCACTTTTTCTTTTTGACGTTCAATCCCTTTTAAGTCTTCTAAATACATGACTTTGGGCTGTTGAATGGCTTTAAGCTGTTTATCTTGCCATTTAAACGCGATACTCGAAAAATCGGGTGCTTGTTTAAGCTCAGGCAAACTGTGCTGTAGTTGTAAGAGTACAGTAGATAGCGATTGAAGGATGTTGTCAGGTAAATCAATTGTAGCCATGATAAGTCAGCTTGTCGTGTCTTGTTGTTGGTTAGTATATGACAGCAGTGTACATCAATAATGCAGTTATAATCGCTGAAATATGTCAAAGTTAAATGATTGTTCTGGCAGATCTACGCTATTCGAACAACCCAAAAGTTGTTATAAATCTAGCCGAGTGAACAGTTTAAAATGTGCTGAGGGATAGTCATGTTGTTTACAGAGTTTTCAAAAAGTATTAATCCACATCAGGCATATCGGATCAAAAAATTAAAGCGTCAGCTCGACCGTGCTGAATGTTATGAAGAATGGAAGGATATCGCACTAAAAATAGATGAAGAATCGGGTGCGCAAGAATGGAAACTCGATAATAGTTCACCGTATTTTGATGCAGAAATTATTACTCATCGTTTAGGGTTACTGAGACGATATCGAGCTCAGGAACGTACTCGAGATTTGATGTACATTTTAAGTGAAGGTTTAACTTATGATGTGGGCAATATTGCCCATCCCTTGCTGTTTACAGAAGCCTACGTCGGCACCAAAAAAATTATTGAAGACTATGTTGATGAGGTGAGTCAAAGTTTGGCCTTTATTGCATCCGAAGAATGCGTTTGTCTCAATGCTGCACAAAAAATTGAATTCTTTGAACAAAGCCAAAAAGCCTATGGACAACCTGTATTGATGTTTTCCGGCGGTTCAACTTTAGGCTTGTTTCATACCGGTGTGTGTAAAGCGCTGATGGAACAAGACCTCATGCCAAAAGTTTTGTCAGGTTCCAGTGCTGGCGCCATTATGACAGGGATGTTGGGTGTATCTAAACCGTCAGAATTTACCAATTTATTAAACGGACAAAACTTCTTTAGTGAGGCATTTCACTTTCGGAAATTGACTGAGTTAGTGCAGGGTAATGGCGGCTTGGCGGATGTAAAATATCTGAAAAAGTTTTTGGTTGAAAACTTAGGTGACTTAACTTTTTTCGAAGCCTATAAGCAATCTGGTCTGCATATCAATGTGGCAGTTGCGCCTTATGATGCATCACAAGATGCAAGAATTATGAATGCCTATACCTCACCCGATTTGTTGGTATGGAGTGCAGTGCTGGCATCATGTGCAGTGCCCATTCTATTTCCACCGGTACGACTGACCAGTAAGCGTTATGACGGGCAATTTACGCCATATATGTCGGCAACACGTTGGGTAGATGGTAGTGTGCGCAGTGATTTCCCACAGGAGAAAATGGCACGTCTATATAATATTAATTATAGTATCGCCAGTCAGGTCAATCCGCATATTGTGCCGTTTATGCAGGATGATGCTGCACGCTTTCGTAAAAGCATGTTGAGTTGGCCTGAGCGGATCGTTCGTCGTCAAGGTAAGGTGATTAGTAAAGGGGTTATGGATTTTGCCCGTGAGCGCGCAGGAAGTATTCCACCTGTTAGACGTTTGCTTGATCATGGTTATGGCGTGATGGATCAGCGTTACTATGGTGATGTCAATATTGTGGGGAAATATGGCTTAAGACACTATAGTTATATGTTGCAAAATCCTCGACCTTATCTGTTTAAGGTATTGCAACGTGAAGGTGAAAGAGCCACATGGCCGAAGATTTCATTAATCGAAACGCAAGCCCGTATCGGTAAGACCATTCAGCATTGTTTGGAATTATTAAATTATCAAAATGAACCCAGCCAACGACATGCAGAGTTTATTGCGGTTTAAATCCACAGATTTAACGCAAATCATTTATGAGCCAAAAACCAAATCTAAAAGTTTGGTTTTTGGGCGTCGTCTATATCAATTTCAATTCAATCAACAACGTTATTGGCTCAAGGCGCAAGTCAGTGACAGCAGTCCTGAACATGTAGCTAGTTTTGGTCGTGAAATTGAGCTGTACCAACTATTTAGTCAAGCGTCTACACAAAACAGCATCACGCTACCTTTTCAAGTGATAAAACAGTCGCATCTCAGTATTCAGCAAGAGTCTATTGATCGCCTATTAATACTCCCGAATGCCGAGCCTTGGTTCGTACAGCCTGCATCGAATTTGAGCCTTGCGCAGGTGAGGCAAGTGCTATGGCAAGCACTCGATGTGGTTGAACGATTAAGCTTGCACGGTTGGATACATGCAGATTTAAAACAAGAGCATTTTGTGAATTGGCAAGGGCAGTGCAGACTCATCGATTTTGAGCAAGCGTTACCTTTAGAATTTGATCAGTTAGATGCCTTAACTGCGACACCACGTTATATGGCTCCAGAACTTTTCCATGGACAAGCGAAATCTTTGCACAGTGATATCTATGCGCTGGGGATTATTTTTTTGGAATGGCTGACATCACAGCGTTTAGAGGCGAAAAACTATGAAGATTGGGCCTATTTACATTGCCAACGCTTAAAGCTTGATCTGCCACTGCAATATCAAGGGTTTACTCAGCTATTGCAACACATGTTGATGAAGCAAAAAAATGACAGATTGGTGGATTTTTATCGCTTAAAAAGCGACTTAGTTGCTGAATTTGCTTAAGAAAAATACAAAAAAAGCACTATTGTTTTTTATTTAAACAAACAAGATGCTTTTTTATAAAAAAGGCTTGTCATGTAGGGGTGATCTCTATAATATACACAGCCATCGGGGACGTGGCGAAATTGGTAGACGCACTGGATTTAGGTTCCAGCGCCGCGAGGTGTGAGAGTTCGAGTCTCTCCGTCCCCACCACTGAATTACTAAACATGAGTTTGGTAATGAAGGTTACAGAGGATTGGTGTAATGGTAGCATGACGGTCTCCAAAACCGTTCGTCAAGGTTCGAATCCTTGATCCTCTGCCAAGTTTTAAAAAAGTCTGACATTGTCAGCAACCCTGTTGGGGACGTGGCGAAATTGGTAGACGCACTGGATTTAGGTTCCAGCGCCGCAAGGTGTGAGAGTTCGAGTCTCTCCGTCCCCACCACTTAATTTATTAAGTTGCCAAATAAACAGGTTTTTAAAACAAATTAAAGTCTGACATTGTCAGCACCCGAGTTGGGGATGTGGCGAAATTGGTAGACGCACTGGATTTAGGTTCCAGCGCCGCAAGGTGTGAGAGTTCGAGTCTCTCCGTCCCCACCATTAGATTAAGCAAGGTTTTATACCTTGCTTTTTTGTTTTTGAAATTCGAAAAAATCAGTGTCTTAAACATGGTCTTTTTTGAAGACTAATTCTAATAATAAAATCTAATGAAAGATGATGAACCAGGAGATACAGCAAGATGTCTAATCTTGCTTTTTTATTGTCTGAAATTTATCTCGTTTAAAATGAGTCAGTAAATCAAAGGTAAAAAAAAGCCCGCATATACGGGCAAGTTTTTTAAATGCGGATTCGAATCAATCGAATTAAATCATTTATTTCAAATCGTTCGAATAAATTATAGAGAAGATTATGCCTTTAAATGATCTTCAAACTCTTCACCGAGCTGCATGGCCAAAGCATTACCAGACAAATCTACAGTCACTAAACCATATTCTTTTTTAAAACTGAATGTAAATCCACGATTATCTGCCAGTGTACGAACAGAATATCCTAACTTTTCTAACCAAAGACGGAAGGCAACTAAATTTTTTGCTTTAACCACTTTTTTCACGAGCGAACTCCTTATCAATCATTAAAATATTAAATAGGGGTGTCAAAATATTTTTTAAAGGGGAAATGGAAAACTTTTATTTAAAATATGAAATTTTGATGGATAAATAAACAGATTATCGGCTTATAAACGGTATAAATTCATTTAAATTGCTGTTTTATAACAATCTAAACTTAATGTAAGTAAATATAACGTATTTTAAAAATTTGGGTTTTAACTGCTGGCTTAAAATATGTCCTATGTGCATAGAGAAGCTGTGCGCAAAATAATCGATTGCTTGGTTTGGAATGCACAGCTGTTTGGGCATGCAGTTGTGGATTGCAAATAATGACTTGTTCACAGCTAAATTGGCTGGATAGATGAACTTGAGAAGCTATTTCACATCAAGATTTGTCGAAATGCTTTTATACTATATCCCATCGATATAAATAGATTGAACGCATGCAAAACATTGAGCACGATGTCAAAGCAAAAATTGAACAGATGCAACAAGCAGGGCAGACGCCTGTTGCGGTAATGCTTGGACATGAAGATTGGTTGGTCTTTTCGGAGCAATCCAAAGTGGCATATACGCCTTTTGGCAGTGCGCGACGTTATCAGCCTGCATTAGGTGGCTTATTGATGGTGCGTATCGATGAAATGCAAGCGGTTCGAGTTGTGACTCAAGCTGAATTGGACGAATTTGCTGCAAGCAATCAAATTTTATAAATATAAAATGATAAATCGCCCCGAAACATTCATCACAAATAAAACAGTTTATTTGTGATGAAATCTAAAATGCTTATAACTCGCAATCCAATTAAAAATTGTCTTTGAGTTCTCTTAAGCGCTGAAATGCTTCAACACTTTCTGCACGTAAAAATGGATTGGTTTCTAGTTCTAATTCAATACTGCTTGGTAAAGTACATTGCCCGAGCATGCGTAGGGATTCAACCTCATCAAACCGCTGTTGTATGGCAAGGTTGTCAGGTTCAACATGCCGCGCAAACTGCGCATTCGATAGGGTGTATTCGTGAGTACAATACACTTGAGTTTCAGCAGGGAATGCGGCTATACGGTTCAAGGAATCGTACATTTGTTGAAAGGTGCCTTCAAATACACGTCCACAGCCCATAGCAAATAATACATCGCCACAGAACAGTGTATGAATGTCATCGATAAAATATACGATATGACCGAGGGTGTGGCCGGGCGTTGCTGTTATTTCAACTTCAAGACCATGAAATTCAAAACGGTCATTATGATCGAGAGGATAATTCACCCATGGAATACGGCTCAATTCTGCACGGGGACCGTAAACAGCAATGTTTTTATCCTGAATAAGTTCTGGTACGCCACCGACGTGATCTTTATGCCAATGCGTTAACCAAATTTGCGTAAGATTGAGTTGATGTTCCTGACAATAGCGCTCGACCAAGGCAGCTTCAGTAGGATCTACTGCAATGACATCATGGCTTTCGGTGTGTTCAAGCAGCCAAATATAATTTTGCAGTGAATTTTTGACATCCAATGTATGTATTTTAAACGTCATATCCATTCATTCAATATTTAAAATTAAGTTAAAGTTAGCATGAAAATGCTCAAAACGGATGATTATTGATTTTCAACCTTAGGTAAACGACAGAGTTCATAGCACTATTTTAGTCTGGTGTCTCGTCTACAGATACGGGATTACCAATGGTATAAAAGTGCCCGCCAGCAACATGGTGTAGGCTTTTCCATTCATCTGCTACTTCATGATAATACCAATGTCCGTTACGGAAGACGCGGTCGTCTGCATAGGCAGCAATGACTTCGCCAATAAACAGATCGTGCGCTTGTTGATTGTGCGGCTCAGGAATAAGTTTGCACAGTAGCCAAGCAGCACAACCTTCAACCACAGGAATATTTGAGTTATTAAATTGAAATAATTCCACGCCACATTGGCGTAATTTTTCTGGCGCATCACGTTGGCTCATCATGCCAAGTGCATAGACCAGTTTGAGTTGTTTTAGTGTTGGTACTTGTAAGGCGAAATAGCCTGAATTTTCAATAATTTCACGTGTTTTAGTTGATTTATCCAGTACTACCGTCACTTTTGCAGGATTGAACTCTAAGGCGCATGCCCATGCCGCAGTCATCACACCGGTATGGGTTTGATCCTGAGCAGAGACGAGCACAGTCGGCCCATGATTTAAAAGTCGGTATGATTTTTCTAAAGGAACGGGGTGAATATGCGTTTTCAAAATTATGCCTATAGTTAAGTGCATCTAAAACTTAGATGTTTTATTAAAAAGTGTTGCTACATAGCATATAACGCATGAAATATTTTCAAAAGCCTTTAATATAAATCACTAAATCAGGAGTTCTATCAATGAAAATGTATCAAGTTGACGCATTTACCCAAGTGTTATTTAAAGGCAACCCAGCGGCGGTTTTGGTGTTGGATGAATGGTTAGATGAACACTTGATGCAACAGATTGCTTTGGAAAATAATCTGTCTGAAACTGCATTTGTGAAAAAAATTGACAGCAGTAATTATGAAATTCGTTGGTTTACACCGACCACTGAAGTGGACTTTTGTGGACATGCGACATTGGCCAGTAGTTATGTGCTTTTTGAGTTTTATACGGCTGAAAAAAATATCCAATTTCATGTCAAAAATCTCGGTATTTTTAGCGTAAATAAAGCTGAAGATGGAAAAATTCTGATGAATTTCCCTGTGCGTCGGGCACAGGTCGTGAGCGATTATCCTGAAGAGTTACGTCTAGGGTTGAGTCAACCTTTTAAGCAGGTTTATCAGAATGCGCAGGCGTATATCGTGGAATACGAAACGGCTCAACAAGTTTTGGACGAACAACCGAATTTTGAAATTTTAAAACGACTCGGCAAAATCCGCACCGCAATTACAGCGCCGGGTACGATCACTGATGTTGCAATCACTGCGGCAGCCCAGCAATATGACTGTATTTCACGCTATTTTGCACCGGGTAATGGCATCAATGAAGATCCTGTTACGGGTTCTATTCATACCGGAATCGTGCCAATTTGGGCAGAACGTCTAGAAAAACGTCAAATCTTGGCGTATCAAGCATCAAGCCGTGGTGGTGAGTTACATTGTCAAATGCTCGAAAATGACCGTATAGAAATCTCAGGCTATGCGTGTTTATATATGCAGTCGGACATTTATATCTGAACATAAATCAAATACATGCTGTCGAAATCTGCGGCATGTATTTAATAAAAAGTAACTATTAATCCTGAAAAGCTCAGCATAAAATCAAAACCAATCTGATCGACAGCACTACGCTGATCGATGCTAAATATAAAGGACACTTGAATTACATGCGTATTAAACATTTAACGCTTTCATTTTTTTTTGCAGGTTTAAGTACAAGCCTCTTTGCTCAACCTGTATTGGTTAAAACTGAACAAGCCATTGAAGAATATAAATTAGACAACGGTTTTCGTGTGGTTTTGGCGCAAAACGATAAAGAAAGCAAAGTGTTTATGAATACGGTGTATTTCACGGGTTCATTAAATGACCCTGCGGGCAAAGGTGGTTTGGCACATTTGCTTGAACATTTGGCCTTTAAAGGGACTGAAAATGTCAAAGGTGATGAATTTCAGCGTCGCTTAGACCAATTCACGCTGATGACCAATGCCAGTACGGATTATTATTCAACGAAATATACCAATGTGATTCGTCCTGAACAAAGTTCAATCGATCAAGTTTTGCATTTAGAAGCAGAACGGATGGATAAATTGGTACTTCAGGAAAAATTTGTACCGACAGAAATTGATATCGTAAAGCGTGAACGTGAAATTCGTTTAGATCAGCCATTTTCAGTGTTAATCGACCAAGTTTTAAAAGAAGCCTATGGCAATCAATCTTTAGGTCGTTTACCGATAGGTGATTCGAAAGAGCTCCAATCGATTAATATGAACGAATTAAATCAGTTTTATCGTCGTTGGTATGCGCCAAATAATGCAGTGATGGTGATTTCTGGTAAGTTCGATAAAGCGGCAGTATTAAAACAAATTGATCAACAATTTAGCCCAATTGTCGCACGTCAAATTCCTGAACAGGCCAAAGTCCCTAAATTAGATGGAACGAAATTAAAGCAACGCGAATTTACTGTTCATAAGGGTAGTGACTTTGGCAAATTTAATATTTATATAAATGGTGCAGTTGAACCGATTAAAACTGCTTTGGCGGTATCTCCAACCTTGTATACCTTACAGCCGAGTGGGCATTTGTATCAAAGCATGGTGGAAACAGGGACAGCAACCGCAGTTCAATCGACCACATGGTTAGATAAAGATTTTAATTTGGTGTTTATGGGGGCGATATATGGCCCAAGTCATGATGCAAACAAAGTGGCAACCAGTCTTGCACAAGGTGTGGAGCAAACCAAAGCCTTTAATGACGTCGAGCTAAACCGTGTTAAAAGCCTGACTCGAAATATGGCTGACAATGTCAAAAATAGCGCAACAGCACTTGGCGAGCGTCTTAGTTCTTATACTGTGGCTTATAACGGGGACTGGTCTCAATATTTCCGAGACTTAGATAAAGTACAAAAGCTGAGTGTAAGCGACGTGAATCAAGTGTATAAGGATTTTCTAAAGCCTGAATACCGTGTCACAGGAAATATTCTGCCTACACCTGAAGATCAAAAGAAAGCACAGCAACAAGCAGCGTCGAAACCTGCTGAAACTTTAGATCAGCAAGCGCCTGCAGAAGAGCCATTGAAAGATGCGAGTGTTTATCGAGCTGAAGTGAAGCAATATGTAGCTGAGTCTAAGCAATATCTAAATCAGAAAGAAAAACAGATTCAGCGAGCTAAATTTAAAAACGGCATTCAGTATGCATTGTTTCCAACCAAAACTCGTGATGACAAGACTTATGCAACAATTGCATTGGATTTTGGTACAGCACAAAGCTTAATGAATAAAGGGGAGTTGCTAGATTTAACAGCTTATCTCATGTTCCGTGCATCGAAAGATCAAAGTTTACAGCAAATTGCCGATAAAATTATTGATGTTGGTGGCGGTGCAACGGTCAGTGCAAATGATAATGGCCTGATGATTCAAGTGGTTGCTCGTAAAGAAAAATTTGCTGAATTTTTGCAATATGTCATTGATGTTATTAAAGCTCCAGCATTTGAAGAGTCACAATTTGATTTAATCAAAGCGCAAAGTTTATCGAGTTTGGATCGACCTTATACAGAGCCTGATACCGTTGCAGCAATGACTTTGTCGCGTATTGTCGAGATCTATCAGCCGGGGGATATTCGTTATCACTTCGAACCTGAACTTGCGAAAAAACAAATTGAGTCAGCTACACGTGATCAAGTGCAGCAGTTACATCAAAAATTCTTTAAAACACAGCATGCACAAATTGCGGTAACAGGTGATTTTGATACCAAGCAAATAGAAAAAATTCTGAAAAAAGAATTTGCAGATTGGAAAACCAGCGAACCTTATCAACGCTTAGAGTCTACATTTACAGCGTATCCTGCACAGAAAGTGCATGCATTGTCTGAACAGCGTGAGTTTGGTAGTTACCAAGCCATTATGACTCTACCTGTAGGTGTAGAGCATACCGATTCTCCTGCACTACAAGTATTACGCCACATACTCGGTGATTCACAATTGTCTTCACGTCTAGCCCAAGAGTTACGTGAAAAGAATGCACTGGTTTATGGTTTTAGTGCTGACATTAATTTTGATGAATGGGTGAATTCAGGTGTACTGAGTATTGATGCAAACTACACTGCGGGTAAATCAGCACAAGTTTCTCAGTCTGTTCATAAAGTTTTGCAAAACTTATTGAAAAATGGCGTGACGGAACAGGAAGTAGAAGCAGCCAAAGCTAGTATTTTGAAAAAGCGTTTAACTGCACTTGAAGATGACCGTCGCATTCATAGCATGTTAATTCCACAGTTAGAAAAAGGTCGTGATTTAAACTATCGTGAAAAGCGTGATCAACGCATTGCTAGTTTGACCAAGGCGGATGTTGATGCTGTCATTAAAAAATATATTCAACCTGAGCGTTTGGTTGAGGTGATGGCTGACCAATATGGTCAAGCTGTAAAATCTACTCAAAAATAAACTTAATAAAAAAATCCTCCATCTGGAGGATTTTTTTGAGCTGCATTGTATGACTTGATTATAAGATTATCTTAACGAACTTATAGGCGGTAGAACTGACGGGCATTTTGTTGGAAGACTAAAGTCAGTGCATCATGATCATAACTCGCGACCGCATCTGAAAAGGCGTAAATAATATTCACCAAAGATGCACTCACACTATCCATCGGGAAGTTAGAGCCAAACATCACACGGTATTTCCCAAAGCATTGTAGAGCATGAGAAATAAGCGGAAAGGCGCAATCGAAAATCTCTTGTTTGGATGCAAGGCGTTGTTCTTTATGAAACTGATGACCCAGCACCGGCATGAATAATCCAGACATTTTGGTATAAACATTTGGGCAACTTGCCAGTTCAGCTAAATCATCTTTCCAACGAAACAAGATATTGTCACGTGAAGTTTGGGTTAAGCCTGTATGTGAGCCGACAGGTCCAAAGGCACCGACAGGTGTCCCAAAATGATCCAGAACGATAGATGTTTCAGGGAAAGCACGTGCTAAAGCGGTTAAATCACGAATTTGGTCTGAATAAACCCATGCATCAAAACTTAAATTCATTTGAGCAAGAGCTTCAAAACCTTTCATAAATTTTTTATTGGTATAGAGATGGGGCTCATTGGTCCATGCATGAACTTTTGGGTCTTCATGTACAGCTGCCATTTTTCGTATGCCACGAAAATGTGGGGAGGCTTGTTTATGCATTTTAAGAATTTTCTTAAAACTACTGTCACATGGGTCTGCAGTGCCGACTATGGCGCCAAGTTTAATTTTTTGAGCGTTAAAGTCTAAGGATTCAATGAACTTGGTTTCACCAACCACCCCTTTACCTTTATGGTCATGCCAGCTCGCTTCTACATGTACGATTTGATCGACCTGATAATGTCCTGCATCTTGCTTATAATTTTCAGGCAAATACGGTGTCGTCACATGTTTAGTCAAACCAACTGTGTCAATTAACTCTTGCGGCTTAACTAAGCGCATCATTTTGTCGAGCAAGTAGGGATGTTTGCCCAATAATTTCACGGCAAGTGAAGCGGCATGTGGGGTATTGTATGGATCCCATTGATGTATATGTGAATCCACGATGGCAAAATCGAGTGTCTGCATTGCTATCCTTGTCCTTAAAGCCATGTCCATTTCTTGCGTATTTCATTGTATTTTCAAATACACAAGGTACTGAAAATAGTTTGAATGATGAAAATACAACGTTATGACTGAATATTAAATCAAAGCTTTGTGAAAGAGAAGTTGTATAAAAAAAGCCCCGAAGGGCTTTTGATTAATGCTGATGATCGTGGTCATCATGCTTATTTGCATGGAATTCTTCGTTATGACGGAAGCGAAGATAGTTTTCAAACTGTTCGCAATATTCATCATAATTATCTTCAAGCATCATTTGAAATTGTTGAAGAATATAAGACATCACTTGATCTTTGGCATCACGCATTTCTTTGCCATCTTTGAAGCCATTTGCAGCAACCCAAGTATTAAAGCGAGCAGTACCAAATAACATGGCAGCACTCACTTGGCCGCGCATTTCTGCAGGTTTAACTTGAGAACCTTTTTCAACACGACAAAATTCATTGGCTTGTTTAATAAATTCATCCGCACGTTCAAAGAAAGCTGCATTCAACGCTTCTTCTTCGGTTACATCAGTAGCTTCAATCTTTTGAACCATGAATGTGTCCTAGCATAAAAATCTAATGCAGTATTATAGGCAAAGCCTTGCAGAAACTAAACCTTTGACTTAATCTAAAAAATAGCCTAAGTAAAATGGAATGCTTCATGCAAGATGCAATCGCAGTGCAAAGTCTGAAAAGTGATATTGGATTACTTCGACAAAATGTTTGGCCGCCCTCAACCTTAGCCAATGTAGAAGGGCTGCCCATTTATTATGGTACAGCGTCTGAAGTAGCCGAATATTATGCGCAGTGGACTGGCTTAATTGAACGTGCTCAGGACTTATTTCAGCCCTTTATGGAAGATGAAGTCCTCGATGCAGTCCATTTGCCGAGTCATTTGAATCTGCCGCTTTTTTATTTTCATGTGGATCGTATTCGAATCAACAAAACACGGGCGAAAGAATCTAAAACCTTTCGGGGTATTGCCAGCTTAGTTGAAAAATGTGGGCAGTTTGAAGCTGATCAAATTCAAGCGATGCGACTATGGCTGGACAGCGATGACACGGCAGCTTTAGTCGCACACCGTGAATTTATTGACCTCAGAACCTATGTATTTCAACATGGGCAAAGTGATTATACCCGGACCCGTTTTTATGTGAATGGCATTGTACTCAGTGTCGAAAACGACTTTAAATTGGTGGATGCCCGTGACAAACCACGTAAAGCCCGTAGTGATAGCTATAGTGACCCTTTAGCAGATAACAATACGTGGAAAATCTTTGGGAAATATCGTTAATCAAATGTTTTGACGATATCAGTTAGAGCGTGTACTTAGTTTGCTGTACAAGGAAGCTTCGGGTTATTTAATCCACGCCCTAATGTGAATATAGCCACTATGGCAAATGCGACAAAGATCATCACTGAATACAATAAGGTATTGGCATTAAAATGATCAACAATATAGCCGCCAAACAGTGAGCCACACGCGATCATGAGTTGGAAAATACCAATAAACAGTGGCATGCCTTTTTCAGCAGCTTCAGGGGCATGTACTAACATCCAGATATTGGCCGTTGTAGGAAATGCCCCAAAGGCGAAACCCCATAATGCGGTTAAAAGATATGCACCGAATAAATGAACTGCAAAGTGTGGAAAGCTAAAAAATACCACGATAAAACTGAAGGCAACAAAAGCAAGGGTATAGCGGACATTGATGTTACTGCTATAACCCGCAAATAAATTACCAAAGAAACCGGCTATACCGTAGATCAATAATAATGAACTGATGGTGGTCGCATCAAAGCCTGCATGATTCTTAAAAAATGGGGCGAGATAGCTATAAGAAGAAAAATGAGCAAAACCAATTAATAAAATAATAATCAGGCCTTTACGTGCTTTATCATGTTGAATCAGTGCAGGTAAATCACTAAATCGAATAGCCGAAGTGGGTGGAAGTTTTGGGAGAAATTTGATTTCTAAAACTAAAATGACGATGCCAATCGCTGCAATGATTTGAAACGCACTACGCCAACCTAACCAGTCACTTAGCCATGTGCCTAATGGAACACCTAATACCGTCGCTAAGGTAACTCCTGCCATGACGATCGCAGTGGCTTTGGCTATGGCAAAATGACTTGGTGCGACACGTCCACTCAAGGCTATGGCTGTTGCCCAAAATCCACCGATAGCGATACCCAGTAGAAAACGGCTAAACAGCAACAGCGCAAAGCTTTCTGCGAAGCCAGTTATAAAATTAGAAATGACCATAATCACGGTTAAAGCAATCAGTAAGATACGACGGTCAAGTTGCTTCACAGCAACAGAAAGCAGGGGCGCTGCAATCGCACCCATAATGCCAGGGAGGGTAATCACCCAACCTGCGGTACCTACACTAATATTTAAATCATGAGCAATGGCATTTAACACACCAATAGGTAAAAACTCACTGGTGACTAGTGCGAAAGCTGTAATGGCAACCGTGAGGATTGCAAACCAATTCCCTTGATTGGGGGGAGATTCTTCAGGCTGCTGCGTCAACGGTTCATCTGGTTTTAAAGCTGTAGCATGCGTATTCATAGCGTTACACCTTAATTATTTAATTTAATAGTGACTGTTATAAAAATAAACTATTTGATTAAATTGTGAGCGTCAATTATTTTATTAGTGAACGTTATAAAATATAAATGTTAGCTTATGATGAATGATTCAAAGCAGGAAAATCTACACGCTAATTCAGCCTATTTGGTCAAGAAGCGTGGACGTCCTAAATGTTTTAATGAACAGCAAGCTTTGGAAAAAGCCATGATGTTGTTTTGGCAATTTGGCTATGAAGGAACGTCCATCAGTGATTTGACTCAAGCTTTGAATATCACCGCACCTAGCCTATATGGCACGTTTGGCGATAAAGCCGCGCTCTTTGAAAAATGTATTGAATACTACAGTGAACACGAAGTTCAACCTGCCGAAAAAATTCTACAAGCAGGTCAAACTGCTAAAATTGCGATGGAGCTCTACCTGTACGACAGTATTCAGCACTTGGTACAAGCCAATAAACCTAAAGGCTGTATGGTGGTGGTGGCAACGATGAATTGTTCACAGCAGAACCAAACCGTACAGGAACAACTTAAACAACGTCGTGCCTATACCAAAACAAAAATTATGGATCGGCTCGCTATAGGCGTGCAAAATTCGGAAATTGAAAGTTTGGCTCATGCAGAGCAATTGACTGATTTTTATATGACCTTATTGCAAGGGATGACGATACAAGCACGTGATGGTATGGCCTTGACACAATTACAACGCATGGTGAGTAATGCTATGAAATCATGGGGGTTATTAGCACAAGGTTAAATCAGTATGGATTATGAATTAAACCCCCAATAGCAGTGTAGCCTTAAGGCAATTTTCTTAGTTTTTTTGAATGACTGATATGCAAATACTATATTGAAGTTTATTTGCAGGGATGAATTTTAATGTCGCCCAATTCCATCACACTGATATAACCGTCAACCGCAATTAAATTGTCGCTTTGACTCGATAGGGTGAGACATTCTCCAGACTTGACGCTAGATAGTAGCTGACCTTGTTGCGGATTCAAGTTCATGCTGTAAATACTCAGTGTGCCAGCATCGGTTTTGATTTGGTAAGACTCATCACCATAGTCCTCATTATTATTGCGCAGGACTTTAAAGGTTCGTCGTGTCTGATCAAAGTTTTGAGTTGGAGAAAGCGGCTTTTCGACTTGTAAGGATGCCGTGCGCCTTAATTCGGTGCTTTGCACAGGCTTATGTTGTTCACTACAAGCACTCAGTATTGGGAAAAATATAAAAATAAGTGAAAATGAAAATAGGGGATAAATTACAGGTATGTGACTATTCAACATAAAACCACCCTGAATCTAAGTTTTCAGATAGCTTATTTTAAAAGTTTTTATCCAGAAAACAAAAATAATAGGTTCTCAAAATATTTCAATGTAACTGAGTCAAACTAAGGAAATGATGAATTGAAAATAGCCGACTATGAACCTGAATGTTCAACAAATGAATATCTATATGACAATGTAGGATACAAATAAAAAAGGGAGACGCATTGAATCTCCCTTAGGTTTTATTTAATGAGTTTTCGACTGACAAGGAATTGCTCGGTCGCTTCTAATAGCTTATCTGCATAAACCTCTTGTTTTGCAGTCAACCAGCCGAGAACAAACCAATCACTAGCTTCCAGCTCTGTTTGCTGAATATATTGTGCAGAAGAGGAAAGGACTTGATATTCCTGAGCCGCGACTTGTGCATCATTGAGCGCTTTACTATATTTCTGCAAGTTTTTTACATCATAAATAGACGTCAAAATTGGGAAGCTAAATTTAAGCTCTTGTATGCGCTGAGAAAGCACATCTAAGCTTTCAAAATTGTTAATGTCGGCATCATTTAAAGCCTCTTGCAGGGCTTTATATTGGTTTTGAAGGGTAGTTTGAGCATACCATTTAAAATCATGTTGTTGCGGTGCTTCATCGACTTTCAAACTAAACATTAAAAGCTCAAGATAATGATGCACATTTTGAGTCGATTTAACCAAATTGCCTAACTTCTCTTTGGCATACAAAATATCTTTGGTTAAATTTTCTGAGGTCGTTGGGTTTTGTAAAAAGCCACCCAAGGTATTTTGCATGTGCTCAAAATGGTGTAATTGTTCAAACTGCTGTTTAAATGCGCCCAATTGCACAGCCCATTTTTCAACGATATCGCTGTTCCAATCTTTAAACAGCGAAATGGTTAATTGTAAATGATGGAGTGCTTTTTGAGCTTGTGTAATGTGCTCGGCCTGAGCAACACCTGCAGAAATTGCGGCAATATTAGGCAGAAGGTGCTGCATTTCCTGTGCAATTAAAAGTCGTAAGTTTTTTGCGGCAGTGTCTTTTTTACTGAGTTGAAATTCTTTAGCCTCAACTGCTGGACTCACAGTTTGATTCAATGCCAGCAAATTTCCAATTTCAGCTTTACTACGAACATCTAACCACAAATGGTACTTTTTAACCCATTCAAAACTAAAGGCAAGGAGTGATTGAATAGAGCCACTTTTAAGTTCAAATTCAACTTCGTGAACCTCTGTTTCTGTATTGTTGCTACGGATACAGCCGATATCTAAGCTAACTTCGATCTTGGCATCTTCAAACTCTATGACGCGATAAGTTCTCAGAATCTCAGTTTCAAACTGAAGTTGTAGCGAATCTTGCTGATCACCTAAAGTGGTTTTTAAAACCGACTGAACTTCAGCTTCATTGCTATAAACAGATAAATCTAGGGCAGGGGCTTGTTCAAGTTCACCCAAATCTAAATTATGTTCAAACCGTTCAATGTGACTTTTACCAGCAGCTTTCAAGGTTTGAATCCAGCGCGTTCCTTCTAAACGTTGACGCAAGGCTGCATGCTGCTGGGCCATTTGTCGATCTGGGGTATCAAAATATTTAGCTTTAAGTTGAATTTGTTCCGATTTTTTTGGATCGAGTGCTTTTAATAATGCAGTTCGACGTGCTTCTGGAATCTGGAACTTTAATTCAACTTCAACCATGGTTTTCTGTCCTGATGTCACAACTTCATGATCTGGCATGAAGCGATCTTTAAATTTTTATAAAAATGAAAAACTAAAATGTGCGTAAATTTTCTATGAGTTAAACGCGTATCGATTGTAGCGAAAAACAGTTGAGAAGTAAGACTTGACGGATTTGAAAACTCTGCTTTTGGACTAAGAAAAGTTTTAAAAGATGGATATTCCATCAATTGTATAATTCACAATGGTTCGACTTTCATGGGATCAAAATAAAATTTTACGCCTTTAACGCGGACGAATTTTAAGCTATGTTGATTAAAATAAGTTCAGGATGAGCACAACATGAATTCACAAGTACAACCCGAGTTTAATCGAGATTTAAAGCCCGAATTTCAGTTGCCTATTCGTGACTACTCGCAATTTTATCGATTTTATTTGACTGAACATCGAAATATCATGAGCCGACGTTTACATGCCACAGGCAGCAGTATAGGACTCTATTTCTTCACGAAAGCAATTTTAAAAAAACAACCAAAGTATTTTGCTTATGGTCTGGTTTCAGGCTATGCCTGTGCATGGGTCGGACATTTTTTCTTTGAAAAAAATAAGCCGGCAAGTTTCAAGCAGCCTTTATACAGCTTTATTTCCGATTGGCGCATGCTGTCTGATATTGTGAAGGGGAACTTAAGCTTAAAAGACCGTAATTTAGATAAGATTGATAGTTAATTATTTATTAATCAAACGTTTAATTTTTATTGATTTTGGTGTAGTTTTTTGAGTAAATGACTTGTAAGTTTAGAGTGATTAGTCTAATAATGTTCATATTGTTTATTCACTGTTTATCTGAAAGATAAATAGACGATAAACCCCAGTTTTCCAAGCCTAGAGTGACCTTCTCTAGGCTTTTTTTATGGCCTTAGAAAAGGTCTATTGTTTGAAAGATTTAACCACAAAAATGTTCACAAAAAAAATAGGCTAGACTTTTTGATGCTCTGAACGCTCCCCAAAACGTTTCTTACCAAGCACCAAAAAGTCTAATAGGTTACTCATTATTATTTTTATAAAGTGTTGTGTTTTTATGCGCTGCGTTTTGTGTTCTTCTGTTGCAGTATTAAATAATTTGTATCAATTTTGTTCTATACCTGAAAATAGGTATTTTTTGCCATTTTCTACAGAAAATTCAATTAAACATTTATATAAGCAGTCCTGTGAAAAGGAATATAACTTTCTCAGCGGCAAAGCATTAAAATTTTATGCCCCAAGCAACATTTCATAGACCTAATCGTTATAATATTCAAAAGTTTTAAGTTGTGATTGAACTATGCGTGGTTTATACCTCATTACCAATGATGATCCTATCGAATTGCTTTTAGCCAAACTCGAAGGCGCGATGGCAACTTATGAAGTTGCTGTTTTGCAATATCGCCGTAAAAAAGTGGCAAAGGAAGATCAGGCTTATGAAATTGAATACATGAAAAATATGTGTAATCAATACAAAGTGCCTTTTGTTATTAATGACGATTTAGAAACTGCAGTTCAATATGGTGTGGGTGTACATTTAGGGCAAGATGACGGTTCAATTGCTGAAGCTGTAGCACGTTTACCTAAAAATGTTTTGATCGGTCGAAGCTGTAATAATTCTTTAGAACTGGCTGAGCAGGCGATTGCAGACGGTGCAAACTATGTGGCTTTTGGCGCCATTTTTGCGACTGAAACTAAGCCTGAAGCAGGCAATATTGGCTTAGAAACGCTAAAACAAGCCAAAGCGAAACTAAATGTACCTATTTGTGCAATTGGTGGTTTAACTGTAGAAAATTCTGCTGAAGTGATTGAAGCGGGTGCTGATCTTTGTGCTGTGATTAGTGATGTATTAGGTCGTTCAATGTCTGCTGTAAGCAGTCGTGTTTATGAATGGTCTGAGCTTTTTGCTGAACAAGCTTAATTTTATTTTTTAGATTGAATAAGTAGAGAATTTTTATGAGCTTATCTGCTAAGCAAGAACAATTATTTAAACAAGCCAGCAAGCATATTCCTGGCGGCGTAAACTCTCCTGTACGCGCATTTAATGGTGTAGGCGGTACACCGGTATTTATCGAAAAAGCGCAAGGCGCATATCTCTATGACGTAGACGGAAAACGCTATGTCGACTATGTCGGCTCTTGGGGCCCAATGATTTTAGGTCATGCGCAGCCCGACATTATTAAAGCGGTTCAAGAAGCGGCTGTTGATGGTTTAAGTTTTGGTGCGCCAACCGTTCATGAAACGACTTTGGCGGATATTATTTGCGAAATTATGCCGTCTATTGAATTGGTTCGTATGACTAATTCAGGGACTGAAGCGACTATGACAGCCATTCGTCTTGCTCGTGGCTATACCGGCCGTGACAAGATTGTAAAATTTGAAGGTTGCTACCACGGTCACTCAGATTCACTCTTGGTTAAAGCGGGTTCAGGCTTGTTGACAAAGGGTGAGGGTGAAGCAACTTCTGCAGGTGTTCCAGCTGATTTCGCTAAACATACCTTAACACTGCCGTATAACGATATTGCGATGCTTAAAGAATGCTTTGCAAAATTCGGTTCAGAAATTGCAGGTGTAATTGTCGAGCCAGTTGCAGGCAACATGAACTTGGTGAAACCTATAGAGGGTTTCTTGCAAGCAATTCGCGATGTGTGTGATGAGCATGGTTCGGTCTTTATCATTGATGAAGTAATGACAGGTTTCCGTGTCGGTCTTGGCGGTGCGCAAGCACATTATGGCGTAACACCTGATTTAACCACATTAGGCAAGATCATTGGTGCAGGCCTGCCAGTTGGTGCATTTGGCGGTAAACGCGAAGTGATGGAATGCATCGCACCACTGGGCAAGGTCTATCAAGCAGGTACATTGTCTGGTAACCCATTGGCTATGCGTGCCGGTATTGAGATGTTTAAACATTTGCGTCAGCCGGGCTTCTATGAAACTTTGACTGAAAAATTGGCAGGTTTGCTTGCTGGTTTACAGGCAGCTGCAGACGAAGCGGGCATTCCGTTCTTTACGCAGCAAGTGGGCGGCATGTTCGGTATTTATTTCACTGATCAAACTGAAATCACCGGTTTTGATTCAATTCTGAAATGTGATGTAGATGCTTTCCGTACTTTCTTCCACGGTATGTTACAGCGCGGTGTAAACTTAGCACCTTCAGCATTTGAAGCAGGTTTCTTCTCAAGCGCGCATAGCGATGAAGATATTGCATTTACCATTGAAATGGCGAAAGAAGTTTTTGCAGAAATGAAGTAATTTTCATTTAAATCGGTAAATTCTGCTTTAGAATAAAGCCCGCAGCCTGCTGTGGGCTTTTTTGTTGTTTTAAGTTCAGTTTTTTAAGAGAAGGATTTTTAAATGAAAACCAAGCATTATTTAACTTTGGCAGATGCAGAATTTTTACTAAACACAGCACATGCTTATGCAGTCGAAAATGGTTTTAATGTCAGCATTGCGGTTACGGATGAGACAGGCAATTTGTTGGCAATGAAACGTATGGATGGCACATCGCCAATGACAGCAAACCTATGCTTAGAAAAAGCCAAATGTTCTGCGATTAGCCGCCGTCCTTCAAAACTTTTTGAAGACATTATTAAAGGCGGTCAAATGGGCTTTCTGACCATGGATACCTTTTCAGGCATGCTGGAAGGCGGTGAGCCGATTATGTATGAAGGGCAGTTGGTTGGTGCAATGGGCGTGTCTGGCGTAAAGTCTTTTCAGGATGCTGAAATTGCACAGCAGGCGATTCAAGCTTTTTTAGCGCAGCAAAACTAAATATTGTGAGCGTAATAGATACTTCAGTCTTGTCGAAATCATTGGCCTTAATATATTTGGGTTTAGATGTCGATAAATCTCGGTCATAGCATTAAGTCGAAAAAAATCTAAGATTGAGCTGAAATATTAAGCATGTTAGTAACTTATGTATAACTTTGTTGAAGTAAGATTATATCTTACTCAATTAATAGACCTCTTTTATAAGTCATTTTTACGCAGTTCCAAATTATAGATTCCAGCAATTAAATAGAATCTCTATCCTAGTTTGTTACCCCGACAACGTTCAGCAATGGTTTTTAACGGGTTTCATAACCCAATACAGCTTAATCCTTTATTCTTCTTTCATGGATTTCCTAATTATTGAACAATGGATGTGTTGTTGCCCAATTTGGATATCACACCCAATCACAGAAAAAGAGTGCTTGCTAAAAACTGCAATAAACAACTCGTTTATTTACCACAAACTTGATAAGTTAAATTTTTATATTCAGAAATAGACATGATGAAAAATATATGGATTTTAGTTGCACTGACAGCACTTATGGCGGGTTGTAGCACAACACAGCAAACTGAAAATATGCCAGAAAAAATTGGTATAGCAAATCCAGCCAGCCAATATTGTGTAGAGCAAAAAGGTAAACTTGAGATTCGTGATGAAGCAAATGGTCAGGTGGGGTATTGCCATCTGCCAAACGGGCAAGTGGTTGAAGAATGGGCATTATTCCGTAGTAGTCAGACCCAATGTGTACCTGAAAAGGCCAACACTCTGATTGGTCAAGCAAAATTGACAGAAGATCAGATCAAGGCGATTAGCCAAGCTCAAATTGTCCGTCTAGTCAAACCTGGGCAGCCTGTGACAATGGATTATCGTGTAGAGCGCGTAACTGTTACTGTAAATCCAATCAATCAAAAGATTATTCAAGCAACTTGTGGTTAATGCAAACTTATAAAAAAGGCCCGAAAGGGCTTTTTTTGTTTGTTCGGTTGCGACTAATTTAAATGACAAATCCATTACGATCTTTTATATTGCCCCTCGTAAGGAGAAGTTCATGAAAAAGTTATTTGCTTTATCCGTTATGGTGGCTTTGGTCGGCTGTGCTGAGAAAAAACCATTAACCCCTGAAGAGCAATGGCAGGGTTACTGCCGCAGTGTAGGTAATGCTGCACGTACGATTATGTTAGATCGTCAAAATGCAATTGAAAAAGACAAAGCAATTGAGCATGCCAGCAAGATTGAGGATGAAACCACCAAAGGATTTATCCTGAACATCATTGATGAAGTCTATGCCTTGCCACAAGCTGAGATTAATGCTGATGTTGAAAAAGCACGTGAAAAAATTCGTGTTGAGTTTACTGAAAAATGTATCGCAACACCGCATACCGAAATGCCAGATTACAAACCGTTCTAAGGAACGGTTTTTTTATGCGAGAAAATGCGTAAAGCAAACCCCGTTGTATTCATCAGCGAGTAGTTACAAGGGTAGCAATTCTTTTAACCATATGATGGAGTTCATGCATTTCGCCGATGCCTATTTCTCTTAGGGGTATTTTAAACACGAGATACTCAAACATTTAAAATAGCCTAACCAAAGCGAAATACAAATTGTGACAACTTGCTAAATCATAAATATAGAAAAGCAAATCTTTTTAATGAATAATGAAATGGAGAATAAAAAAACAGTAGAGGAGTAGAATATGGACGTTATCGGTTATATGCATCACTCAGATCTACTCCTAGAAGATGAACAAGGCGTAGCAATTATCGGTGGTGGGAACTACGTGCTCAGCATTGGAGATAAAGTCACTTTACGCCAAAAAGTAGATGCATTTTCTCAACGCTATTTGGTCGATATCAGCTTTGCAAGTAATCAACATCAAACCACATGTCAGGACGAATGGTGTCTCAGATTTACAGGCGATCGGGCAGAACTTCAGCAATATATCACTGCAACCACTGTCCACTAAGGTGGAATATCCAATACAGATAAAAACAGGCAACATTTAGTTGCCTGTTTTTTGATGGTTAATTTTAGTCAAAAGTTAATATGCGCAAGAAAAGCGTGTTCTAAGTATTGATTTTGCTTAATGTATAAACGATATGAGGATCATTTATTTATAAAATAACGGGCATCACGAAGAAACACTTGTAGTGCATTAACTTTTAACTGGAATTTTAGTAAAATTTAGCAGTCCATATTATTTGCGTAGCTTTATTTAAAGCAGGAATGCGTAAATAATTTTTTAAAAAAGAGGAATAACACCGTGCTAGAAGCTTACCGCCAACACGTTGAAGAACGTGCCGCACTCGGAGTCCCACCGAAGCCACTTGACGATGCTCAAACAGCTGCATTAGTTGAATTATTAAAAAACCCACCAGCTGGCGAAGAAGCATTTTTAGTTGATTTACTAGAAAACCGTGTTCCAGCGGGTGTTGACCAAGCTGCATACGTTAAAGCTGCTTTCTTAGCTGCTTTGGCAAAAGGCGAAGCGACTTCTCCACTAGTAACTAAAGAACGTGCGGTTTACCTACTAGGTACTATGCTTGGTGGTTATAACGTTGCTCCTTTAGTTGCACTTCTTGATGATGCAGAGCTTGCTGAATTAGCTGCTGACGCACTTAAGAAAACTCTTCTTGTATTTGATGCGTTCCACGACGTTGCTGATAAAGCAAAAGCGGGCAATGCGAATGCACAAGCAGTTATGCAATCTTGGGCAGACGCTGAATGGTTCACTAGCCGTAAAGACGTTCCTGAAGAAATCAAACTTACAGTTTTCAAAGTAACTGGCGAAACTAACACAGACGACTTGTCACCTGCACAAGACGCGTGGAGCCGTCCAGACATTCCGTTACACGCTAACGCAATGCTTAAAAACGTACGTGACGGTATCAACCCAGAAGTTCCTGGTGAAGTTGGTCCACTTAACCAAATCAAAGACCTTATCGCGAAAGGCAACCAAGTTGCTTACGTAGGTGACGTTGTTGGTACTGGTTCAAGCCGTAAGTCAGCAACTAACTCTGTACTTTGGTTCTTCGGTGACGAAATTGCTCACATCCCGAACAAAAAAGACGGTGGTTACTGCTTAGGTTCTAAAATCGCTCCGATTTTCTTCAACACAATGGAAGATGCTGGTGCATTGCCAGTAGAAATCGATGTTCAAAACATGAACATGGGCGACGAAATCACGCTTAAAATCGACCACGCTGCTGCTAAAGTTACTGCGTTCAAAGACGGCGCTCAAATCGCTGAATCTGAACTTAAAACTCCAGTTCTTCTAGACGAAGTACGTGCTGGTGGCCGTATCAACCTTATCGTTGGACGTGGTTTAACAACTAAAGCTCGTGAAGCTCTTGGTCTTGCACCTTCAACTTTATTCCGTACTCCAGTTCAACCTGCAGCTACTGGTAAAGGCTTCACTCAAGCTCAAAAAATGGTTGGTCGCGCTTGTGGTCTTCCTGAAGGTCAAGGTGTACTTCCAGGTACTTACTGCGAACCTAAGATGACGACTGTTGGTTCTCAAGATACAACAGGTCCAATGACTCGTGACGAACTTAAAGATCTTGCTTGCCTAGGCTTCTCTGCTGACCTAGTTATGCAATCTTTCTGTCACACAGCTGCGTATCCAAAACCAGTTGACGTTCAAATGCAACACTCGCTTCCTGATTTCATCATGAACCGTGGTGGTGTATCACTACGTCCAGGTGACGGTATTATTCACTCTTGGTTAAACCGTATGCTTCTTCCAGATACAGTAGGTACTGGCGGTGACTCACATACTCGTTTCCCAATCGGTATTTCTTTCCCAGCGGGTTCTGGTCTTGTAGCGTTTGCTGCTGCAACTGGCGTTATGCCACTAGACATGCCTGAGTCTGTTCTTGTTAAGTTCAAAGGTAAAATGCAACCTGGTATCACTCTACGTGACCTAGTACATGCAATTCCTTACGTAGCGATCCAAGAAGGCGACTTAACTGTAGAGAAAAAAGGTAAGAAGAACATCTTCTCTGGTCGTATCCTTGAGATCGACCTTACAGAAATGGAAACTGACCTTACTGTTGAGCAAGCGTTCGAACTTTCTGACGCATCTGCTGAACGTTCTGCTGCAGGCTGTTCTATCACGCTTTCTGAAGAGAAAGTTGCTGAATACCTTAAATCAAACATTACTATGTTGAAATGGATGATTTCTGAAGGTTATGGCGATGCTCGTACAATGGCGCGCCGTGTAGAAAACATGGAGAAATGGTTAGCGAACCCAAGCCTAATCAAAGCAGATCCAGATGCTGAATACACTAAAGTGTATGAAATTGACCTTTCTACAATTACTGAACCAGTTCTTTGCTGCCCGAACGACCCAGATGACGCTAAATTGCTTTCTGACGTTGCTGGTACAAAAATTGACGAAGTATTCGTTGGTTCATGTATGACTAACATTGGTCACTTCCGTGCGGCTGGTAAACTTCTAGACAAAGTTCCTGGTGGTTCTTTATCTACTCGTCTATGGTTGGCTCCTCCAACTCGTATGGACGAACGTCAATTGATGGAAGAAGGTTTCTATAACATCTATGGTAAAGCTGGCGCTCGTACAGAAATGCCAGGTTGTTCATTATGTATGGGTAACCAAGCACGTGTAGCTCCGAACACTACTTGTGTATCGACTTCTACTCGTAACTTCCCGAACCGTCTAGGTCAAGGTGCGAACGTTTACTTAGCTTCTGCTGAGCTTGCTTCTGTTGCTGCTGTACTTGGTAAATTACCAACTCCAGCTGAGTACCAAGAATACGCAGCTCAAATTGATAGCATGTCTGCAGACATCTACCAATACTTAAGCTTCGACAAAATGGGCGACTATACTGACGCTGCTAAAGACGTTGATACTAAGAAAATTGCTGCTGCTCAATTGTCTTAATTGATTAAGTAGTTAATAAGAAAATCCCACGTCATGTGGGATTTTCTTTATTTAATAGAATCTTACTAATAATAAAACTGTAATTTAGAAATTGGCCTTATGAAACTAAAGAATTTATCTTTTATATTATTAACATTTTGTTCTACACAAATTTTTGCAGAAGTGTCGTATACGAAGTTAGCAAACATAAAATTGGTTGATGAAAGTATATATCCCACAGGATATGACATTCAGTCTGAAGTGGAAAATTTGATTAGAGAGAAAAAGTTCAAAGATATTTCAAACAAAGCACAACAGCTTTTAAATAGTGAAGAATATAATTTTGATGGTAAGTTTAAACATACTAGTTATTTAGATTCTTTTCTTGGGATTGTAAATAAACATCGAGTAACTTCTCCAAATTATTATAAAGAAAATATAGCAATCGCACAGAAATGGATTAAGGCTGAACCAGAGTCACCATTAGGTTATATTTACTATACGCTTTGGGTTAGAAAACATGCTTGGAGCATTAGAGGGGGAAGTTATACTTCACAAGTATCGAAAAAAAATATGCAATATTTTGGTGATCAATCAATTAAAAATTTAAATTTTTTATTAGAAAATTATGATGTTGCATCTAAAGATCCTTTTTATTACTACATACTGTTAATGACCCTACGTGATCTGGGGGCTGAAGAAAACTACTTAAAAGCTTATCAAGATGGAATTGTAAAATATCCAAAACAGCGAGTTATTTATAATACATTTATGGAGAGTTTTGAGCCAAAGTGGTTTGGAGAAAATTATGATGCTATTCAAATGATTATTAATGATATACAGGAAATGAATCCTGCAGAAAAAGATTTTCATTATTATCATATTCTATATACAGTACATAACAATAAGTATGATTTGAAAAAACTAAATGTAAATTGGGCTAGGGTTGAGCAAGGTGCCGTAGATTCTTTAAGTAAACTTACTTCTTTGAGTAAAATAAATGATGTGCAAAAATTGTATTGCTCTTATCCTGGGAATAGAGTGAGGTTGGAACGGTTATTAAAATCCTTTAAACAAGGACAATTAGAAAAAAGCTATATAGAAAATAGTTTGAATAACTGTCAAAAATAGAAATAATCGCCTCTTAATTGGAGGCTTTTATTTATAAATGTTATTTACAGTTCTAAGAATACAACGTTTAATCACAACTAATATTATTTTACAGTAGCATAGATCAGTGCCCAAACAATCCCGATTCCTCTGTATTGGTGGCTTCCTCAACGGAACCCAAGTCAAAGACCAAGGCGAAAGCTTTGTCTGTGTCGAAAATGGCAAACAGATGACTTACCACAAAAAAGAAATCTTTAACCAAGATGCTTGGGATCAAGATTACTATGTCTGTGAAACCACCAGTGATAAAGAGGCGCATAACTGGGTATTCGATAGGCGGATTCAAGCGGCAAGTGCAACAGTATAAAAACCAGCCATAACTTCACTCGGTGTATACCAACCTAGTGTTTTTCTAGGACGATGGTTGAGTGCAAATTCTATCTGCTCTATTTGTTCGTTTGACACGTCATCAAACGATGATGATTTTGGCAGATATTGACGGATTAAACCATTCGTATTTTCATTTCTAGCTCGCTGAATAGACTTGTAAGGGTCAGCGAAATACGCCTCTATGCCGGTATCAGTAATTCTTTTGTGTTCGGAAAATTCTTTGCCATTATCAAATGTCACGCTATAAGCATGGCTCATTCGTAAACGATCTAATGCATAAGTAATCGTTTGAGGGGATGCTCTCGTTGGCCCTAAATGAACAATATGTACATACAGGCTCTTTCGATCAACGAGAGTCAATAAAGCACCTTTATGATGTTTACCAATCACCGTGTCACCTTCGAAATCTCCTAAACGTTGTCGTTGATCAATGACCTGGTGTCGGCAGTGAATACTTGTTTTATCAATGATTTGACCCCTACGATCCGTGTTTTTGTAACCGCGTTTTCGATATTTCTTCTGATGCCTTAAATGTAGATGAAGTTTACCGCCTTTTGATTTATCTTGATAAATGTACTGGTAAATCCACTCATGTGAAGGTGCATCCAGCCAACTGCGTTGTGTTAAAGCACCTGAAATTTGTTCTGGTGACCAGTCCAAGCCAATCAAATAATCAATATACGCGAAGGCAAATGCTGTCATTGATGATGAAGGACGGTACCGTCTTTGACTTGCAAATTTAGCTGCCTGTTGAGCCCTATATCCACGTTGCCCAGTATTTCTTTTTAATTCACGGTAGATGGTTGATCGTGAACGCCCTAGCTCCCGAGCAAGGGTAGTGATTGAACTTTTACTTTTCAAAGTAGCATAAATTTTGTATCTTTCATCTTGAGAAAGTTGGGTGTATTTCTTCATTGTGTGCTTTCCAATTGCGAGTTGAAAAAGTCTAATGATTCTATGAATACATCTAACTTTTTCAACTAACTACAAATGTGTCGCACTTGGGATTTGAATCTGCGATGAATAATGACTTAAACTTTGAAAATATGTGCCTTTTTTCTTGTCACCATAGCTTCGCTTTTGTTTTTAGGCTTTTATATTTGAATTCCGATGGTATCTACGATCACCACATTCTAGTCTATGTCTTCACCTTAAATACAGCGTGATGCGCTATCTTTGGTTTATTGGATTGGTGTTATTGATTGTATGGGTTTATCGTGTAATCGTGGAGAAAAAAGCTGATCAAGTCGAAAATTTTTTAAATCGTAGAAAGCGAAAATAATGATATCTAGTAGTAGAAAAAGGGAGCATGACGCTCCCTTTATTTTGATTTTATTCTGCTTCTGTTGGGACGAGCATGAGTACAGATTCATTTAACAGCATGGCAATATCTTCTAAGATATCAGCATCATATAAAGACTCATCTAACGCTAGACTTTGACCATCGGCAATGTTTTTTAAATGCACTGCAAACTCGTCTGAGATACAGACTCCTTCGCCATTTGCCCAAAACAAAATATCACCGTCTTGCTCTGTATATAGTAAGCGTGAAGCCGGTTCTAACATGAGTTGATAGCCTTGATCTAAGGCCTCTTCAAGATCACCAGTACCGATTTCTTCGGCTTCAGGAATATTGTCAGGATATTTAGGTTCTGACATTAAGCTCATGATTGCATCTTCAAGTACGGTTGAATTTTGCAATTGTTCAAATAACTTTTCTTTTAAATACTCAAGTTCATTTTCAGTCACTTGGCCAATCGCACTGATTTGGTCACGTAAAATGTCAGTTAATGGATTTTTAAGTAGAGGATTGTCTGTGAATTTGTCTGTCACACGATCCATCATTTCAGTGACATTTGGCATGCGAAAGCCAAATGAATAAGTCAGACATTCATCTTCAGCTACGCCATAGTGTGATAGGCCTGGTGGCACATAAAGTAAGTCGCCGGGAGCAAGCACTTCATCAAAATGAACGTCCATTTCTGGCAGTAAGCGAAGCGGTTGACCTTCGACAAATGAAGTATCTGCATCACACATCTGACCTAATTGCCAACGGCGGTGACCATAGCCTTGTACGAGGAATACATCGTAAAAATCAAAATGTTGCCCGACAGAGCCACCTTTTTGTGCATATGACACCATGATGTCATCACGACGCCATTGCGGAATAAATGAAAACTGCTTCCAAAGCTCGGCTAGGTCAAAAGAATAATGATCGACAGCTTGAACCAATAAAGTCCACAGTTTTGGCATTTTTTGAAAATCGGCTTTAAGTAGTGGAGAAGATTTCACTGTCCATTGGTTAGGATCACGATCTTTTTGTTTGATGAGACGTGCAGCGACATTGTCTTCTAAAGCCAATTCAAGAACGTCTTTCGGTTCAAGTATTTGGGCAATTTCAGGGAGTGCATTACGAACCAATAATGGTTTTTTTTGCCAATATTCGGCAAGGAATTGTTCAGCGCTGATGCCGCCGAGGATGTCAAGAGAATGAGCCATAGCTAAATACATACAATTTCAATGGATATATTGTCCCTTGAGATTCCTGTTTTTAGCAAGGCTCTATTTCATTAAATTATTGCGATTAACTTGAGACTATTTTAAAGGATTGTCTTTGAGATATTGCATGACTAATTTTTCAACTTCCAAATCATAGCTATTGGCAGCAGCCGTTGTCGCTGAAAATTTCATGAATTGCTCAAAATGTGCATTGGTGTCAATTTTAGTATTTTCTTTGTCAGACATTAATTTGAAATGATTCGGCATGACTTTTGCCATCATTTCAACATTTTCGGTTTGTAGTTTTAGAAGTTTTTTCACTTCAACTGTTTGTGGTTGAATGCTTTCAAATTTTTGTTTGCCTAGAGCAACCAGTTTATTGATTTGTTGTTCTGGCGTGCTACTACCACCGGTTTTGGTTTTAGTCTCTAGCTGTTGAATGATTTGCTCCTGCATTGCAGCGCCTTGTTGTTCTAATTCAGCATAGATAAATTTATATTGAACCCATTCATTGACTAAGTTTTTATTGTATTGCTGAGAGTTGGTCACAGTTTGATTCACTGTATTGGTATGACCGTTTGTCGAACAAAATAGAAGGCTAATGCTAATGAGGCTAGATGAAATTAAATTAAACGTTTTCATGTTTTCAGTTCTTGGTTGTAATAAATAAGTAAGTGACTTTTTAATCATTAGCCCATAAAGAGCTAATGATGTGTTTATTATGCTGTAACAGATAAAGATTTTAAAATTATGGGACTAAGATCTTAAGCTCACGCAAAATATTGCAGAGTTTAATCAGCGGCATACCCATGAGTGTGGTTTGGTCTTGCCCGATCATTTCTTCAAATAAGCTAATCCCTAAACTTTCACATTTAAAACTGCCAGCGCAGTGTAGCGGCTGTTCAACCTGAACATAACGTTCAATTTCAGGCAAACTAAGTTTGCGAAATTTCACTTTATAGTGCTCGACAAGGGTTTGTTCAAAACCTGTTGATTTTTGTTGGACACTGAGTGCTGTACTGAAATAAACGATTTTGTCTGAATTGGCTTGAAGCTGCTTGATGGCTTTTTCATCGCAAAGCGGTTTACCAATAAAAATATCTGGTGCGCCTTCGCGCCATGCGACTTGGTCAGAACCAATCACAATTGCGTCTGGGTGCTGGTTTGCAATCGCAGAAGCTTTTTCAAATGCCAGTCGCTTCGCTAACTCATCGGCATGGTTTTCACCGCGAGGTGTTTCGTCTATATCTGGTACGATTGAGTGGTAATCAATCCGTAAACGGTCCATCAGGTCTTTACGGGTTTGGCTGCTCGAAGCCAAAATGATTTTGGGAGTACTCATTACACTGCATATTCCATAAGTACATCAAGCGGTACATAAGACAGCACCGCTTGGTGACACGCTTGTATTTTAATAGGTGGGGCAAATCCTTCTTGATACGCTTCCACCCAGCGAGTCACACAGATACACCAGAAGTCACCAGGTTGTAGTCCTGGAAAACCAACTTCGGGTAAGGGTGTGATTAGGTCATTGCCAACTTTTTGGGAAAAGTTTAAAAATTCAGATGTCATTTGTGCACACATCGTATGCTGACCAAGGTCTGTTGTTGCTGTATGGCAAAAGCCATTTCTAAAATATCCGGTAATCGGATCAAAACAACAGCTTGCCAAGGGTTCGCCTAAAACATTTAAACGATTAATATTTGGGTCTGGATGAATCGACATAAGCGCTGAATCTTTATAAGGCTTTTCGCTATCATAACAAAACTTTGGCTCTACATAGCTTTTCTGCAAAAGAAGCTAACGTTTTTCTGCATAATCATTTAAAATCGTCGCGTTTTGATATCAATAAAAGAGAGTAATGCATGAACTTTCAGCGTATGACTGACCTAGATTTGGCGGGTAAACGTGTTCTGATCCGTGAAGATCTTAACGTACCAGTTAAAAATGGCGTGATTACAAGCGATGCACGTTTACGTGCGGCGTTGCCAACAATTAAAGCAGCTGTAGAAAAAGGTGCTGCTGTAATGGTGTATTCACACTTAGGTCGTCCTGTTGAAGGTGAGCCTAAAGCAGAACAGTCTCTAGCACCTGTAGCCGCTTATTTAACAGAAGCTTTGGGTCAAGACGTTCAACTGATCACTGACTATTTGGACGGTGTTGACGTTGCGCCAGGTCAAGTGGTTTTACTTGAAAACTGCCGTTTCAATGTAGGTGAAAAGAAAAACAATCCTGAATTATCTGCTAAATATGCAGCACTTTGTGATGTCTACGTTATGGATGCATTTGGTACGGCTCACCGTGCAGAAGCATCGACTGAAGGCGTAGCACGTTGTGCAAAAGTGGCTGCTGCAGGTCCTTTACTTGCTGCTGAGCTTGATGCGCTAGGTCGTGCACTTAAAACTCCTGCAAAACCAATGGTTGCGATTGTTGCAGGCTCAAAAGTTTCTACTAAATTAGATGTATTAACTTCACTATCTGACATCTGTGATCAATTGATCGTGGGTGGTGGTATTGCCAATACATTCTTAGCTGCTGCGGGCTTTAATGTTGGTAAATCACTTTGTGAAAATGACCTGATCGACACAGCAAAAGCCATTGCTGCAAAAGTATCTGTACCACTTCCAACAGATGTTGTTGTTGCTGATGCTGCTGAAATTGATTTTGCTGACTTCCTTGGTTCATTAGCTGCTGCTAAAGCTGTCGTGAAAAAAGTTGAAGATGTAACAGACAACGATATGATTTTGGATGTAGGTCCTGAAACTGCAAAAGCATTTGCTGAGATTTTGAAAACTTCAAAAACTATTCTATGGAATGGTCCAGTAGGTGTGTTTGAAGTTGATCAATTCGGCGAAGGTACTAAAGCATTGTCTTTAGCGATTGCTGAATCTGAAGGCTTCTCGATCGCGGGTGGTGGTGACACGCTTGCTGCAATTGATAAATATGAAGTTGCAGACAAAATTGGTTACATCTCGACTGGTGGTGGTGCCTTCCTTGAATTCGTCGAAGGTAAAACACTTCCTGCTGTAGCAGCGCTTATCGAACGTGCTTAATGAAGCATTATCAATAAGATAATACAGTATTAAAAAAGGTTGGCTTCGGTCAGCCTTTTTTTATGGTCTATTCATTTTGCCGTCATCAAAGTGCAATATTTCTGCAATAAAATTCATCGCAACACCTAATTCGCAGTAGTAGGAAACAACGATGAACTTAAAACTTGCACTTGCTGTACTTTTAATCGCACCATTAACTTTGACAGCTTGTGCTAAAAAAGAGTCTGCACCAACGGAATCAGAAGCATCTGCTGTTGCCGTAGATAATGCTCAAACAACGCCAGAACAACAAAAAGCCATTGATGAACTTGATAAGCCAGTATTGGATGAAAAGAACCAAGATGTACCTGCTGAAATTGCAAATGCACCTGCAGACGAAGCAACAGCTGACGCTGAAACAGCCGCTTCAGCAGCAGCAGCTCACTAGGATTGTTGTCTTTATTTAAAAAGTCCCTGCAAATGCAGGGATTTTTTTTTAAATAGTGTTATTTGTTGCTGAATTGAAATGATTGAGCATGTAGAATATGCGGCATTACCTGGGAGGATATTATGGCTCTTATTTCATTGCGCCAGCTCTTGGATCACGCCGGCGAACATGCTTACGGCGTACCAGCATTCAACGTAAACAACTTAGAACAAATGCGTGCAATTATGCTTGCAGCAGATGCAACAAATTCACCTGTAATCGTACAAGCATCTGCGGGTGCACGTAAGTATGCAGGCGCTCCGTTCTTGCGTCATTTGATTTTGGCAGCAATCGAAGAATGGCCACATATTCCTGTGGTTATGCACCAAGACCATGGTACTAGCCCTGACGTATGTCAACGTTCTATTCAACTTGGCTTCTCATCAGTGATGATGGACGGTTCTTTAGGTGAAGACGGTAAAACACCAACTTCATACGAATACAACGTAGATGTGACTCGTCGTACTGTTCAAATGGCACATGCGTGTGGCGTTTCAGTAGAAGGCGAAATCGGTTGTTTAGGTAGCCTTGAAACTGGTATGGCTGGTGAAGAAGATGGTGTAGGCGCTGAAGGCGTACTTGACCATTCTCAGCTTTTAACTTCAGTTGAAGAAGCGCGTTCATTTGTAGCAGATACCAATGTTGACGCACTTGCAATTGCAGTGGGTACTTCACACGGTGCGTACAAATTTACTCGTCCACCTACAGGTGACATCTTAGCGATTGACCGTATTAAAGAAATTCACGCTGCGTTACCAAATACGCATCTTGTAATGCACGGTTCAAGCTCTGTGCCACAAGAATGGTTGGCTGTAATTAACGAATTCGGTGGTAACATCGGCGAAACTTACGGTGTTCCAGTAGAGCAACTTGTAGACGCAATCAAACACGGTGTTCGTAAAATTAACATCGATACTGACTTACGTCTTGCTTCTACAGGTGCTATGCGCCGTATGATGGCTGAAAAACCAGCTGAATTTGACCCACGTAAATTCTTCTCTGCAACTGTAGATGCAATGAAACAAATTTGTATCGATCGTTATGAAGCATTTGGTACAGCGGGTAATGCTGACAAGATTCGTCCAATTTCTTTAGAGAAAATGGTGAGTCACTATAAATAATTTGTCTTGAGATAGATTATTTTTGAAGAAAAGCCCACAATTAAGTGGGCTTTTCTTTGATTTGAACTTAGAAAAATTGCTTTAAATACAACTCAAGAATAAGAGCGTGTCATGGAATTGATCTTTGCTGCCGCGATTTGCAGTGTTCTCGTTTCAGTAATTCTAAAACTCTGTCGTGATCGGGGTTTTAACCCTGCACAAATGATCACATGGAATTATGCATCTGCGAGTATTTTATGTTTTCTATGGTTTAAACCGGATCTAGCTCATATTTCGATTAATAAAACGCCGTGGGTTTTAATTGCGGCTTTGGGTGTATTACTGCCGACGATTTTTTATTGCTTAGCACGCTCACTGCAAACGGCGGGTATTTTAAAAACCGAATTAGCTCAGCGCTTATCTGTTGTACTATCTCTTAGCGCAGCATATTTTATTTTCAGTGAATATTTTAATGCCATTAAGCTCATTGGTATTGCACTTGGTGTACTAGCGGTGTTGCTGATTTTATTTTCACAGCGTAAGGGAAGCATTGATGGAAAGCAGGGGATTTTATTTTTATTAAGCGTTTGGGCAGGCTATTCACTGATTGATGTGCTATTAAAATTTGCCTCAGGTTTGGGCATGCAGTTTGCGGTGACTTTAAATCTGGTGTTTATTTGTTCATTTCTACTTTCGAGTATTTATAACATCGTACAACACGGCAGTCTGGGGCAGACCAAAAATATCCTCGCTGGATTGGGTTTAGGTCTCTTAAACTTTGCTAATATCGCACTGTATGTGAAAGCCCACATGTTGCTTAAAGACACACCTGCAATCGTGTTTGCTGGAATGAATATTTTGGTCGTGGTTTTAGGTGTGGTTGCGGGCCTCATCATCTTTAAAGAAAAATTGAGAGTCGCAACCGTATTTGGTTTGATTGCAGGGATCATGAGTGTGGTTTGCTTAGCATATGCCATGTCTGTCTAAGATAATTTTTAGCAAAAACGATCGGGTGTTGTAGCAAATCATCCCACTCAGCCACGCCCATGAGCAGTCCTTGATCTCGACAGGTTGGACACTCAGGGCAGTGATGGTCGGTATATTGATAAGTATGCAGATACATTTGATGGCAATGACCGCATTCAAACTTCATCGGCATTTGTAGTAAATATGACATGTCCCACCTCTGCTTGATTTGTTGTTCTGATTCAAATTATTCAGCAAAGTTCAGACCAATTTATAAATATTATATTTTCACATTGTTGCTAAATATGTCGTTATTAAAAAAGCCCTCGATTTGAGGGCT
Source organism: Acinetobacter sp. YH12096 (assembly GCF_013419215.1). NCBI lineage: Bacteria > Pseudomonadati > Pseudomonadota > Gammaproteobacteria > Moraxellales > Moraxellaceae > Acinetobacter > Acinetobacter sp. YH12096. The sequence goes on from NZ_VPAM01000001.1 coordinate 208,517, forward strand.
TTTAGTTTTAGATGCTTAGTTAACGTGTGAGTTGTTGAAAACGTTGTAAGGTGTTTTCAAAATAACATTTACCCACTGCAACGGGGTGTTTTAGGAAATCTTGAGTTTCAATCGTGCCTTGTAACTGACCCGGTTGTTTACAGTTTGGGCAGTTTGGATAGCTATGGAGCATATCGCCCGCATATTTTTGTAAATAAACCGTATTGCACGCTTCGCAATGAAATTTCATGGGTAATTTTATAGCTGTAGGCATAGGGAGAGACCTGAGTATATTTTGAGCAGAATATACTCGATAATTGTTTAAATAATAAGTCCCGAAATGACAAAAAAGAGGCAAAATTGCCCCTTTCGTCGGTTTTATGGAAAGCTTAAAGATGTGTAAAAATTTCTTCAGCATTCAGACGTGATTTAGGTAATTTCGCATTGAAATCATTTTCACTGCGATAGCCTAAAGTCATCAGTACAGAAGGAATCAAGTTTTGTTCAACTAAGCCCAATTCTTCAGAGATGATCGCTTCGTCAAATCCACCAATCGGAGTTGCATCCACACCTTCAATGCCTGCTGCCAAAAGCATTTGACCTAAAGCAATAAATGTTTGGTTTTCAGCCCAACGTTGAATATCACCTTTTACATTACGATAATAATCGACATAACCTGTACGGCTGTCTTTTTGACCTTGTTTGGCTTTGTCATCTTTAAAGCGACCACTACGATCATCCTGATTTAAAAGATTATCTAAATGCTCTGCAGTGATGTCTGCTTTAGTACAGAATAAAATCGTATGTGATGAATCTAAAACTTTTGGGGCATTGTAGGCATATTTTCCTACTAAGGCTTTAGCAATGCGTTGTTTGGCTGCATCATGATCTGCAATAAAAAAATGCCAAGGCTGAATATTAATAGAAGATGGTGCTAAACGGAGTATTTGTAATAAACGCTCAAATTGTTCCTGCGGAATTTTTTTAGCAGGATCATAAGCTTTCGTGGTATAGCGTTGTTTTGATACGTTTAACAGATCCATCGAATATCTCCAGATATAGTTTGCTGTAGTTTAGCGGATAAACGGCCAAATGGTCTAAGGAGAAAATTTTCCAAGGATAGATCTTAGTCGTATATGCTGTACTCAATGGCTAAAAATTAATAGATTTAAGCTGTATGAAGTGCGAATTAGAGTTATATAAAATCATAAGATAGATAAATGCTATTGGTAGTTTTTGCCAAAAGGCGTTTAATTAATTGTAGTTAATCATAGTTTAAGCATGAGACAGCAGCGATGGATTACACCAATCATTTCAAGAAAAAATTAAAAACCGAACAGCAGATTGGTTTATGGGTCGGATTAGCCGATGCTTATGGGACTGAAATAGCTGCAAATGCAGGTTATGACTGGTTGCTAATTGATGGCGAGCATGCGCCAAGTGATTTGCGGACGACATTGTCGCAATTGCAAAGTATTGCTGCATATCCTTCGCAAGCCGTGGTTCGACCTCCAATTGGTAGTGTGCAACTGATTAAACAATTGTTGGATATCGGTGCGCAAACCTTGCTGATTCCTATGGTTGAAACTGTTGAACAAGCTCAACTTATGGTTAAGGCCGTACGTTATCCACCTGAAGGTATTCGTGGAGTAGGTGCAGCATTAGCACGTGCAACACGTTGGAACAGTATTCCAGACTACTATGCAACTGCACATGAAAATATCTGTTTACTGATTCAGATTGAGTCGGTTGAGGGGATTAAAAACTTAGATGAAATACTGAAAATTGATGGCATCGATGGGGTATTTATTGGTGCGGTGGATTTGTCGGCGACGATGGGTTATCAGGGGAATTCGAACCATCCTGAAGTACAAAAAACCGTGATTGATGCAATTCAGCGTATACGTAAGGCGGGTAAAGCAGCAGGTATTTTGTCGACACAGCATGATGTGACTCAGAAGTATATCGAGTTAGGCACAGAATTTGTTGCCGTGGGTGTCGACACCAGTGTGCTCATGAATTCGTTACGTGAGCTTTTATCGAAGTATAAAACAGATACCCAAGTGATGAAAACAGAAGGTGGTTACTAAGCGGTACAGCCTTAAGCAATTGGTAACCGTCAGATCAGATTTGAGCTAGTACAGCCTTAGAAAAACCTCTGCATAACGAGTTGTATATTTGATATCTTTGTTCTTGAGTGAGATGAGTATAGTTCATGATGCAACTTTGACCGGTCGGAAGCAAAATGCGAACTCAACTTGCTTCTCTCTAATAATTTAATCTTTGTTGCTCTTCTTTTTTGAATTTAAGAGTAAAAAAGACATACCGGAGTATGTCTTTTGGGGGAGATATTGCAGCTTAGAAGTCGTAACGTAGACCAAGAGAAAGTGCAGTTGCATTTTCATCACCGATACCTGAGATACCGTTACCGAAGCTACGACCTTCTTTCCAAGGATTGAGTTTAGAGTTTTTGTCGTTAAGCACAGTTGCTAAGTTGCTGTATACGCGTAATGTGCTATCCAACTTATGTTCTACACCCACACCGATCAAGCTTGCATTGGCATCATCAGCATCTACGTCACGGTAGAAGTATTCACCGCGTACTGAGGTTTTAGGCGTTACTTTATATTCGCCAGCTACACCGAAAACTTGCGCATCTGGGTTGGCTGTATTGTTGTCGTGTTTGGCAATTTGGTATAACGCACCCAAGTTAAATTCTTCAGTTAACTTATATGCACCAGCAATACGCAATGCATCACGACTTGCACCACCAGCTGCGTTTGCTGCATTTTCATCATACTTTTCGTAAGCTGCTGCAAAATCAATAGGGCCTTCTTTATAAGTTAGAGCAAGATCATAGGCTTTGTTATCATCTTTGCCTTCGCCATCTGCTTCACGGTCAATTTGTGTACCTGAATGCATTGACATTGCAGCCAATACATTGAAACCACCGCCAAATTTTGGCGATTTATATTCAATGGTGTTTTCATTACGTTCATCAAATTTTAAGTTGCCTACACGTGTTACGTTACGAACGTCACCAACCATGTCACCGAAGAAGTTCACAGGGCTACGTGCGACTTTAAATGGGCTGTCAAAACGACCTACACGTGCTTGACCATAAGTTGAACTTTTTAAACCCACGAATGTGTCACGTGTTGAAAAATCTACACCTTTGCTGTCTTGGCTACCGCTTGCAAAGTTTACTTCTTGCTCAATTTGAGCGAATACGTTGAGGTCATCATTAATTTTTTGATCTACTTTGAAGCCTAAGCGTGAAGCGTTAGAAGAAAGACCAACTTCGTTGTAATCTTTACCATCATCTAGATAGTCAAGAGAGACATGTGCACGGCCATAAATTTTTACATCTGCAGCAGATGCCATCATTGGTGTAAGAATTGTTGCCCCGATTGCTAATGCACATAGATTTTTTTTCATTTGAAGCTCCAGAAGACTTTTCCAGTCATATCAATATGTTTTATCAGTAGCTTGGCTAGAAGTAATTTCGCTATCTAATGGCGCTAAGTATTCATTACAAATAAGACAGTTCTATTAAGGAAATATTTCAAAACGGTGAAAGGTGATTTTTGGTTTAAATTGTATTTTTATTTATAAAGATTGATATTTATTAAATATTTATAGTTATTTTTAAATATTAAATTTTGCAGTTAAAATGACTTGGCACAATATTCTAAACATAAAAAAATGGAGCCGAAGCTCCATTGATCATCACTTTAAACTCAATTGGACTTAAAGTGCTGCTTTGATTTTTTCGCCAATAGCTTTAATTTTTTCCATGTCGCCCATTTGTGCGGCATGTTTACCTAATTCATGCACTGAAGTCGGTATTAGGTGGAAATGTACATGCGGAACAGTTTGACCCGCAGCAGCGCCAGACAACTGCATCAATACGATACCTTTCACGTCTAAAGCTTTTTCCATTGCTTTCGCAACTTTTTGAGCAACCTGAATGGTATAAGCAGCCGCTTCAGGATCTAAATCAAGTAGCGTAATAGCAGGGGTTTTAGGAATTACGAGCGTATGACCTTCGGCCTGTGGCATGACATCCATAAAAGCGAGTACTTGATCATCTTCATAGACTTTAAACGCAGGAAGTTCTCCACGTAAAATCCGAGCAAAAATATTTTGATCATCATAAGTCATTGCTAAATTCCTTGTGCGAATTGAATCGTAATTATTTACAATTCAATTCTTTCTGACGATCTTTGATCGCGTCAAGTCGTTGTTGCTCTTTTTCTGAAAATTTAGGCTTAGTTGTGTAGCAATTGTCATTGCCAAACTTCGCTTTAGCATCAGGATCTTTAAAGCAGAAACCTTTCGATGCATAAATCACGTCATGGTCATTTTTCAACTTTTGGCATTCTTGCTCAGATGCTAAAACAGCAGTAGAAGCCCCGATTAAAGTTACAGCACCTAGCAAAGTTGCAAGGGTAAATTTGTTCATGCGAGTTTCCTCTGTCATTTGTAACAATGTGTGTTATGACACTAGAGTACAATATGATGGTTATTTATCGTTATTCAATGGCGAGTTATTACTCAATTGTAATTTTACTCCATTTTTCATACATAATCATAGCGCTTGAAAAATCACTGTTTTCTTCAGCTTGATCGCTTGCTGCTTGGATTAAATTTTGCGTCAAAGAGAGCACCGGTGCTGAAAGTTTTGCTTGTCGCACCAGATCAACAGCAATTCCCGTATCTTTTGCAAGTAATGGAAGTGCAAAGGTTAATGGGAAGCTACGATTCAGTACGCGCTGCGGTAAAACTGTTTCAGTCACATTACTTTTACCGCTCGACGCATTAATACAATCGAGTGCTTCATGTAAGTCCACGCCATGCGCTTTTAAGGTGGTGAATCCTTCAGCAACTGCACAAAGATTTACAGCCATTAACATGTTGTTTACAGCTTTGACGGCAAAACCCGCACCCGGTTCACCCACATGTTTAATCAGTTTGCCAAATGTTTGGATCGCAGGTAATGCACGTTCAAAGGCTACTTTGTCACCACCAATCATGACGGTTAATGTTCCCGTTTCAGCGCCAATGGTTTGTCCACTCACAGGGGCATCTAAGAATGCAATATTTTGCTGCTTTAAGGCAGCAGCGAGTTTTTTTGCAGATTCGGGTACACCGCTGGTACAGTCGACCCAAATCGAGCCTGATTTCAGCGTTACACTCGCAATTAAATTTTCAACATCTTGGCTGATGGGTAGGCAGGAAAAAATAATGTCCGCTTGTATTGCTTGCTCTAAAGCAACCGCTTGCGTACCAAATTCAGCAGCATGTTGTTCTGCCTTGGTAAAGTTTCGATTCCAGACATAAACCGTGTCGAACTGTTTTGGTAGGTGCGCTGCCATACGGTAACCCATTGCGCCCAATCCGATAAATGCAACTGACTGAATCATCTTTACCCTCTAAATTTTTATTTCAATAAACTGGATCTTTGTGTAAGCCACTGGGTCAAAGTTGGCCAAAATTGATTGGCACTTTTTTGACTCGACATCAGGCCGAGGTGACCACCGGGAATGAGAGTAAACGTGACATCTTGACTACTTGTCAATTCGCCTAAAGGACTTGCTGCATCTGCCGTAACAATTTGATCGCTAGAACCCGCGCCAATCAACAATGAACAGTGGATATTTTTTAATTGAATAACTTTATCTTTCAATTGAATAATGCCGTTTTTAAGCGGATTTTGTAGCCAAACATTGAAAACCATGTCTTGGTTAATGCCACCCGGATAGTCAATCATGTGATTGAGAAAATCGCCCATGGTTGCATGTTCATACAGGTCATGCAGATTATCTAAGTTAGATAAAAATTGCTTTTGGCTTTTGAACCAACCAATTGGATCGACGATTTTAAATCCAATCGCATTAAGCACGCCCGGTGTATGGATAAAATGTTTAGGAATTTTCCCAGTGTAAACAGTATCTTGTAAATTCTTACTACGTGAAAGCAAGCGATTGGTTTTTTGAAATAACTTTCCGATACGACCTGAGGCATAGCTATCAATTGGTGCGCCCATCACCATTAGATTTTTAACATGTTCAGGTTGATGTAATGCGGTATACAGCGTGACAAAGACTCCAGCCATACTCCAACCATGTAGCGAGATGTATCGACTATCTGCATGCTCACAAATTTGATCTATACAATGGGGAATCACATCATCAATAAACGATAGAAAATTTAAGAATCGATCTTGATAGTTCAACTTTCCCCATTCCAACAAATAGACATCAAAGCCACTGTGTTGAAAATGTTTCACCAATGAGCGATATGGATACAAATCATAAATTGCCATATTGATGGCCAGTGGTGCAACAAACACTAAGGGTTCTTTGTATTTACGATCAGGCGAAGCGTAATACCGAACTTTTGCATGTTTATATTCAGTAATTACTTCATAGGGTGTTGATTGAGAAAGGACCAGCGATTTTGCATTAAACACACGTGTAGACAGGTGTTTAATTTTCTTTTGCTGCGCTAGAAATTTCTGTTTGAAAGGGTGCATAACTGTCAATTGCCTAAGTCCTTGTAGGATTGGTCGAAGTCTAAGCGATAATTTCGTATTTTACCTTGACCTTAAATAGCTTAGACGCTCAAAATATTGGCAATTCTTCACAAAGGCAGTTCTTCGCGACTGAGTAATACAGATGAGCCAACAAGACGACATCGAATACCAATTAGAGACTTTAGCGATTCGTACAGGTCATACTCGTACTTTTGAGGGTGAACATAGCGAGCCAATTTTCCTGACTTCATCATTTGTTTGTGAAAGTGCAGCAGATGCCGCAGCAAAATTTTCAGGTCAAATTGAAGGCAATACCTATTCACGTTATACCAATCCAACTGTACAAACTTTCGAAAAACGTTTAGCTGTTTTGGATGGTGCTGAAGCCGCGGTTGCGACAAGTTCAGGTATGGCGGGCGTACACGCAATTACTTTGGCATATTTGAAAGCTGGCGATCATGTGGTTTGTTCACGTGCTGTCTTTGGTTCGATCATTTCTCTGTTTGAAAAATATGTCATCAAATTTGGCGTTGATGTTACTTTTGTTGATTTGGAAGATTTAGATGCTTGGAAACAAGCGATTCGTCCAACTACACGCCTATTGTTTATTGAAACACCGTCAAACCCATTAGCTCAAGTAGGTGATTTACAAGCCATTGCCGATATTGCACATGCGCATGGCGCATTATTTGCAGTCGATAATACCTTCTGTACACCAGTGTTACAGCAACCGATTAAATTTGGTGCGGACCTCGTGATCTATTCATCAACAAAATATATTGATGGTCAAGGTCGTGCGCTAGGTGGTGCAGTTGTTGGTAGTGCAAAATTGATGGAAGAGATTACAGGTGTTATTCGTACACTGGGTAACTCGATGAGCCCATTCAATGCATGGATCTTCCTGAAAGGCCTAGAAACTTTAAGCTTACGTATGAAAGCCCACTGTGCCAGTGCTCAGACTTTAGCTGAATGGTTGGATGCACACCCGAAAGTTGAAAAAGTGTACTATGCGGGACTTCCAAATCACGAAGGTCATGAGTTGGCGAAAAAGCAACAAAAAGGCTTTGGCGGAGTTGTATCGTTTGTTGCCAAAGGCGAACGTGAAGGCGCTTGGACAGTGATTGATAATACTAAGTTCCTTTCTATTACAAGTAATTTGGGTGATGTAAAATCAACAATTACTCATCCTGCAACGACTTCTCATGGCAGAATGTCAGCAGAAGCGAAAAAAGCAGCAGGGATTAGCGAAGGTTTAATTCGCGTATCTGTTGGTTTAGAAGATATTAATGATATTATTCGCGATCTTTCACGCGGTTTAGATCTTATCTAAAGTGAATTCATCAGTTTTGTTCGGAGATTTTTATGAACATTAATATGCTCATGCAGCAAGCTCAACGCATGCAAAAAGAAGTTGAGAGCAACATTAAAAAAGCCAAGGAAGAGCTTGCACAAGTTGAAGTTCACGCTGAAGCAGGTGGTGGTCTGGTTAAAGTTACTATGACTGCACGTCATGTAGTGAAACGTATCGAAATTAATCCTGAACTACTTCAAGATGATGCAGATATGATTGAAGACTTAATTGCAGCGGCAATGAATGATGCTTCACGTCAAGCTGAAGTGATTTCAGAAGAAAAACTGAAATCTGCAAACTCTGGTATGGGGCTTCCACCAGGTCTTTCAGGTTTATTCTAAGGAATACGTTGAATGTTTAGTGATCGTTTTGATCAACTTGTACAGGCATTGCGTATTTTGCCAAGCGTTGGGCCAAAGTCGGCTCAACGTATGGCACTGCACTTAATCATGAAAAATAGGGAGGGTGCTGTTGGTCTGGCACATGCCTTGACTGAAGCAACCAACTATATTCATGAATGTTCCATTTGCCATTCATTGACTGAAGATGAGGTATGCAACATATGCGTCTCGTCAGAGCGTGATGATCAACTGCTTTGTGTGGTTGAATCTCCTGCAGATGTCATGGCAATCGAGCAAAGTGGCAGTTTTAGAGGGAAATATCATGTATTGGGTGGGCATTTGTCGCCACTCGATGGTATTGGCCCCGACGAAATTGGTATCCCATATTTAATTCAACGACTAAGTGATGGTAAAGTGCAGGAAGTGATCTTGGCGACCAATGCAACGGTTGAAGGTCAAGCGACAGCACATTATTTGGTTGAAGCGACCAAACATTTACCAATACAAATGACCCGTATTGCACAGGGTGTACCACAGGGTGGTGAGCTTGAATATGTGGATAGTCATACCTTAAGTCAGGCCGTGCATAACCGAATGCGAATGAAGTAACTATAGAGCGAAACTCGTTTCGCTTTGTATAAAATTCACCTAATTATTTATACTTAATAACGATTAAAGTTTTTGTTTACAATGAATAAAAAAGCCAAATAAAGAAAATAAGTCACTAAAATAACGTTTTTCCTTATAGATAAATAATATATATCAGTTAATATAAGCTCATAGAGCATCTAAAATTAGACTCAGCAACTTATGTATCAATTCATTCAAAATCAGCCAGATTTAAATTCTGTTTTAAATCTTATGGACCAAAGCTCGATTTACGGACTCGACACCGAGTTTATAAAAGTAGATACCCTGTGGCCCAAACTTGGACTTTTCCAAATTAATGTACAAAATCAGGTGTATTTACTTGATGGTACAACCCTCGATTTAAGCCAATTCTGGCAAAAATTATTTGCGGCTCAGCAAAACATTTTTCATGCTTGTAGTGAAGATATCGACCTGATTTATCACTATGCACAGCATAAGTCTTTAGAAAATGTCTTTGATACACAAGTTGGGATGTCATTTTTAGGGCATGGCTTACAAGTCAGCTATCAAAATGCCTTAAAAACTATGCTCGATGTAGATATAGATAAAGATCAGACACGTTCAGATTGGTTGGCTCGTCCACTCAGTGCCGAGCAATTGAACTATGCAGCGAATGATGTACATTATTTAATGAATTTAAGCCATACGATTCAAAATGAGTTGGCTGCGAAAAGTTTATTAAATTGTGTACTTGAGGACTGCAAAAATTTGACACATGAAATTGGCACTGAAACGCCGATCCATATGCTGTATCACGATATTGGTAATTATCGACATTCACGTCGTCAGCTCATGCAAATTCAGCAATTGGCCGTTTGGCGTGAGCAAATGGTGAAAGCCTTAAATCAGCCACGTAGCTTTATTCTTAAAAACTCAACCATCATTGATATGGTAGAAAAAAATCCAAAAAATAATTTTCAATTGAGTGCAGTGAAAGACATTCGTCCGAACATTGTGCGTGAGCATGGTAAAATTATTTTAGATTTGTTGAAGTTTTTACCTGAGCAAGCTGAATGGCCGCTGCGTATGGCACGTCCAATTCGTCATTCGTCTCAGGATATTGGTTCGCGCGTCGATACCGTTATTCAGCGTGCAGTACAAGAAACCTCTGTGCCTAAAGAAGTTTTAATGCGCAAAAAATGGTTAAATGCCTTGTATCAGCATGTGGTATTTCATAATGATGAACAGGATTTACCGAGCTATTTGTTGGGCTGGCGCTATGATTTGCTGACGAAGCCTTTAATTGAAGTGCTGCATGCCGATGAAAGTTATCTTTCTGGTCAAATGAAAGTGTTGGAATAAGTTCTGATTGATTAAAGAACTATCACTTATACAAATTCACGACTGATGCGTTAATAAACACTAATGTATCAGTCTTTTTTTTGATGTATCCTTTGCCTTGCGTTTAATGAGTATTGATTCAATTATGTACTGTTCTATCTACAAATCGAGCAAAAAAGATGAAATGTATCTTTATATTGCTCGTCCTGAAGTTAATGAAAACGAAACTGAAGTGACAGATCCACTTGCAGTAATGCCTGATGCTTTACGTACAGCATTTGGTCGTGCCACATTTGTCATGGATCTAGAACTCAGTGAATCACGCAAACTTGCACGTGTGAACGTATTACACGTCATAGATTCTATTGAAACAAAAGGATTCTTTATTCAGATGCCTCCAGAAGGTTTAATTGACCCAAATGCAGTTGAGCCAGAAGGCTTGCGCGGCGCTTAAGTTAATTCAGGAGTTGTGAAAATGAATGGTGTAGTATCGGTATTGGACTCAATTCCTGAAAGCAGTATTGCAATTACGGTTTACTTAGGTGGGGCTGTAATTGCTTTGTTGTGTTGGTATGGTCTGATGAAGCGCTTACCCAAAACGATCGGTGCCATTGGTTGGCTTATCGTATTTGCTATTTTATTAACACCAACCGTTTCTGAAGGTTCAAATGCAGCAATCGCACCTGCGATTTTTGGTTTGATTTTTGGTGTATTAACAAAAGATCAGCCATTGGTTTGGTTGAATCTATCGCTGATTCTCTTTGTGGTGGGTATTGGTTTAGTCCTCGGCTATTTTTGGACAAAATACAATGCAGCGAAACCACAGCACGTTGTAAACAAGAAAATTTCACCGCTTTAAATAAAAAAATAAGGTTATGTCATGTCTGTTGAAACTCAACAATTTACTGGTACAGATCAATATATTGCGACCGATAGCATAAAACTTGCAGTAAAAGCTGCACGTTCATTGCAAAAGCCACTTTTGGTTAAAGGTGAGCCGGGGACAGGTAAAACACTTTTAGCCGAACAAGTGGCTGAAAGTTTAGGCCTTAAGCTCATTACTTGGCATATCAAATCAACGACCAAGGCTCAACAAGGTTTGTACGAGTATGACGCCGTATCCCGTCTGCGTGATAGTCAGTTGGGCGATGACCGTGTTTATGACATCAAAAACTATATTAAGCCGGGTAAACTTTGGGAAGCATTCACCAGTGAAGAACGTTGTGTACTTCTAATTGATGAAATTGATAAAGCAGATATCGAATTCCCTAATGATTTGCTGCATGAACTCGATAAAATGTCCTTCTTTGTGTATGAGACGGGTGAAACGATTACGGCTACACAACGTCCAATCGTGATCATTACTTCAAATAATGAAAAAGAACTTCCAGATGCCTTCTTGCGTCGTTGCTTCTTTCATTATATTGAATTCCCTGACGAAGTAACCATGCGTGAAATCATCGATGTACATTTTGAAAATATTTCAAATACCTTGGTCTCTGAAGCACTACAAATCTTCTTTAAATTACGTCAAATTCCGGGTTTAAAGAAACCGCCTTCAACCTCTGAGTTGATTGATTGGTTGAGTTTGCTGATGGCGGATGATATGCCAGAAGATATTTTACGCAACACAGATAAATCAAAATCAATTCCACCGCTTTATGGTGCCTTGATTAAGAACGAACAAGATGTGCAATTGCTTGAGCGTCTAGCATTTATGTCACGTCGTTAATTGATATTAATTCTTTAAAAGATTTAAAAGCCGGTTATCCGGCTTTTATTTTGAGCACTAAAAAATATAAAGGTGAATTATGCAGACAAGCGCATACTTATCTCAAGTACACATAGCTGTAACTAAGAGATTAAAGCCGACCGTACTCTTGTTGGCTGCGAGCTTGTATTTATCTGGGTATAGCTATGCGATGGATGATGCTCAGTTTGAACAGCAGCATCAACAGCTACTCCAGGATGCGTATTGGGCGCGAGTTGCAGAACATCAACTTAAAGAAAAACTCATCGATCAATCAGATCATCCCGAAACTCACACAGCCATTCAACAAAAGACCTGTGCTGCAACTGTACTCGAGCTGAAATACTATGATTTTGTGATCTTGAATCTAAGTGACTTTAACCGCTATAAAAACAATCAAGGTTTTCATAAAATCGTAACCATTGAAAAGTTACAGCAAGATCGTCTCGATGTTCAGCACAAATATGAAACTCTTAAACAATCGCTTAATAATAGAAATGCGACTTGCGAATAAATCATGCTGTATGTGTTTCTTTGGGTAGTAGGGCAACGTATATGAACACGCAGTAAAAGCTTTTGGCTTTACTTGTAGGGATCAATTTTTCATAATGGTGGATGTAAGGCAAGACTCAGTTGCAGATGAAATAACAAGATCACATGCATTCACACTGGATTTGACCTCCTGATATTTAATTTTTATTGGATTTTATTCGCCTATGTTTGTGCGATTGTTTTATACCCTTCGAAAATACGGTGTTCCTGTTTCAACTCGTGAATTGATTGACTTGAACCAAGCAGTGGCAGCAGGGCTAGTCTTTGCGGATCAGAATGAATTTTATCAGCTTGCAAAAACCGTCATGGTCAAAGATGAACGTTACTTTGATAAGTTTGACCGTGCAATGAAGGACTATTTTGACGGTATATCGACCTTTGATTTAGACGAGCTATTAAATCAGGTGCATAAACTGCCAAAGGATTGGTTTGATCTAGAGCTCATCGAAAAGCATCTAACACCAGAACAACGAGAAGAATTAAAAAAAGCTGGTTCCTTAGAAGAACTGATGAAAATGCTTGAAGAGCGTTTGCGCGAGCAGCATAAAAAGCATCAAGGTGGTAATCGGATGATCGGTACGGGCGGTACCTCGCCCTTTGGTGCCTATGGTGACCATCCTGAAGGTGTGCGTATTGGTGGGCCTGGTCGTAAACGATCTGCGGTGAAAGTTTGGGAACAACGTCAATACCGAAACCTAGATGATGAGCAGATTCTCGGTAGTCGTCAGATGCAGATGGCATTGCGTCGTTTGCGTAAATTTGCTCGCCAAGGTGCAGCAGAAGAGCTAGATATCGACGGAACCATTCGTGAAACGGCCAAACAAGGAATTTTGGATGTACAGTTGGTTCCTGAACGACGTAACCGCATTAAAGTATTGATGTTGTTTGATGTTGGGGGCTCGATGGATTCACATATTGCCCAATGTGAGAAGCTCTTTACCGCTGCAAAAACGGAATTTAAAACTTTAGAGTATTTCTATTTTCATAACTGTTTATATGATTATGTATGGAAAGACAATATTCGCCGTTCAAGCACGCGTATGAATACATGGGATCTATTCAACACCTATGGTCGAGATTACCGTGTCATCGTTGTCGGTGATGCGAGTATGGCACCATATGAGTTGAACTCGGCAGGTGGATCTGTGGAATATATGAATGATGAAGCGGGTCAGGTGTGGTTACAGCGCTTACGCAATCATTTTGATAAAACAGCGTGGCTAAACCCTGAAGAAGAAAGTTATTGGCATTACACCCAAACCATAGCTGCGATTAAACAAATCTTTGAAGATCATATGTTCCCGATGACCCTAAAAGGTGTGGAAGATATGACGAAATATTTAGCGCGCTAAAGCGTTAAAAACGCTACTTTTTCTTATCAATGATGTTTATATTACTTACTCCAATTTTGCATTGTTTCTTATTTTCAAAATTGGATAGTATTTAAAAGTCTTTGTTTTGCATACAACATGAAGGAAATATGATGGATCATCAAATTAATGGTATCGCATTACCTAATGAAGAAGGTTTCTTCGGTGAATACGGTGGGCAGTTCATTCCACCAGATTTAAAACAGGCAATGGATGACATTAATGTTGCTTATGAGCAAATTCGTCATACAGAAGAATTTCAAAATGAATTGAAAGAGTTGTTTGCACACTATGTTGGACGTCCTAGTCCATTGTTTTATGCAAAGCGCTTGTCTGACAAATTAGGTGGCGCACAAATCTACCTAAAGCGTGAAGACCTCAACCATACCGGTGCGCATAAAATTAACCACTGCCTTGGCGAAGCTTTGTTAGCAAAATACATGGGTAAAACCAAAGTGATTGCTGAAACCGGCGCAGGTCAGCATGGTGTAGCATTGGCAACGGCTTGTGCCTTAGTGGGCATTCCATGTGAAATTCACATGGGGCAAGTGGATATTGAAAAAGAACATCCAAACGTGGTGAAAATGAAGATTTTAGGTGCCAACCTGATCTCTGTTACACGTGGTACAGCTACGCTCAAAGATGCAGTAGATAGCGCTTTTGAAGAATATTTAAAAGATCCAACCAATTTTATTTATGCGATTGGTTCAGTGGTTGGTCCACATCCATTCCCGAAAATGGTCCGTGACTTCCAGTCAATTATCGGTGATGAAATTAAAGTTCAGACCAATGATCGATTTGGTGCAAATCCTGACTATGTGGTTGCATGTGTGGGTGGTGGATCCAATGCCGTTGGTGCATTTACAGCATTCCTCAATGATACAGATGTAAAACTTGTGGGTGTGGAGCCTGCAGGCCATGGTTTAGATACCAATATGCATTCTGCGACGTTGACATTGGGTAAGCCAAGTCAAATTCATGGCATGGCATGTTATGTCCTTGAAGATGAGCAGGGTGAACCATTGCCAGTGCATTCAATTGCATCAGGTTTGGACTATCCAGGGGTGGGGCCACAACATAGTTTGTTAAAAGACCTAGGTCGTGTTGAATATACAACAGCGACAGACCAAGAATGTTTAGATGCCTTTATGACGCTTTCACGTGTGGAAGGTATTGTTCCTGCACTAGAAAGTTCACATGCGGTTGCTTGGGCAATTCGTGAAGCACCAAAACTTGCCAAAGATGTGAAGATTGTCGTTAACGTTTCAGGACGTGGCGATAAAGACTCAGACTATGTGGCTGAAAAATTAGGTTTAAATTAATTACTGCCATTAAAAAAGACTAAGTTGCTCATCATCTGTTGATGGTGCAAAAATCTTTTGCAGTTGCATAGCCCGATCTATATTCGAAGTATCCCAGTTTTTAACTGGGATATTTTTTTTGACATAATTTTTATATAAAGTGTGGTTAACGCTTGATGTAATTGGAATTAACTCAGGATGTAGTACATAAATAATTGCCTTTGCATCTAAAATTTCAGTGACAGCAGAAGCAATCTCTAAATTGATCGTACGTCGGTGGTTTTGCAACAGCTCATCGTCTTTCATCGAAACCATCAAGCGTTCTAATTCCAAAATGATGGCATCCAGTTGGTCTAATTTATCTAAAGCGGGCTTCAACATAAGAAAAGAAATTGATAAAAGTAATTAATATGTAATGTGTATGTCATTACGTATTATGAATTATATAAAATTATTGATATTTAGAATTCCCCCTTAAAGTTTGTTAAGGGGGATTTTTGAGTTTAGCCAGAAATATATTGCTGTAGCTGTTCAATGAGTTTGCGTTGATCATCCATTGCTGCTTTTACAAGGTCACCGATGGAGATTAAGCCTGTTAATTTCTGTTCTTCAACGACAGGTAAATGACGTAAATGGCGATCTGTCATGAGTTCTAAACATTCTTCGACAGTCGCTGCACTTGTTACAGTGATGACACTACCCGTCATAATTTCACTGACGGAGGTATCGAAAGAGGTTCTTTCCATGAGTGCGATTTTACGTGTGTAATCACGCTCAGACAAAATCCCAACGACTGTGCCTTCATGGGTCACGACGAGGGCACCAATGCCTTTTTGTGCCATCAGGGAAATGGCTTCGAGTACAGTCGCATCTGGGGTGATGGTGTAAATTTCTTGATAAGCTTTGTCTTTAAGTACTTGGGCAACTGTAGTCATATTTTCATTCCTTTATAGTAGTTTTTGTTTAATTTAAATTAACGCGAAATTTGAAAAAAGCAAATACTTTTCAGTGCATGCTGAGGTCAAGCATGCACTGAGGGTTTTATGCCATTTGAATCTTATCTTGGTTAAAAAAGAATAAACGCATTTGCGAGGTTGTGAGCTTGAGACGGATATGGCTAGAGCTATGCAACGCAGGGATGACTTTAAGGCGTGTTAATGTCGGTAATAGCGATGCCTCAAAATCTTCTGGTGTAATGCGTCGTGGAGTGTAGTTGGGCCAATGCTTTTTGGCATATTTATGCGCTTGAATGCCATTTAGCCAAAACGGGAAGATAATATGATCTTGATCGCTGGTCATTGCCCAACCTTGTTGGTGGTAGAGACCCCAAAGGACTCCACAGTACATCATGGTTTTTAAAATACTAATTTTGAAAAATAAATCTTTTGGAATAGGTTTATATTGCTTTAATTTAGACATCATATGCAGCGTGTTGTTGATGTTGCTCCTATTGTAGGAAATTCTTATGAAAAAGCTGTGTAAGCTTTGAACTTGATTGTAAGAATTTATGTAGTTAAAAGTTGAAGGGTGTAAAAAACGCCACCTTAGTGACGTTTTGTTATGCTTGCAAAGTGGCCATGTTCTGCCAATATTGCGCTTTGAGTGAGTCACGTTCTACGCGGAAGCCTTGATAATAAAGTTCAGCCAAAAATAACGCTGCTTTACCATGTCCAGCACGAGCTGCATCTTCCAATTCGTGAACTGCATCGCTGAAGTTCATTTGAGACTGAATTGTGTTCACCGCATTTGCGTATACATGTTCGAGTTCATGTTGAGAGAATTGTTGAATCATATTTAACTCCTTATTCTAATTATGATCATTAAGGGCCCATTCTTTAGCCCTATTAACTAATATAACTAAGTATTGTTAAACTAATATTACAATTATCTTGAATTGTCAACTATTCACGTAAATATTTCTAATTTTCTATAGTTTACATGATTAAACAATGAACAATTGTTTTCATGAGTAAAATACTAACATAAGAAGTTGTAGATAATAAGGAGAAGTAAAATGACAAAAGTTTTAGACGGTTTAACTTTAGATTATCCTCCGACATTAGCGCAAATTGTGGAATTGGCACATCTACATCGTCGCAATCTTGATGACGCAATTTTTCATCAGGAGATTCATTTAGGGGATTTTGGTTTAGCACAGCGCAAACGTGTATATGATTTCACACGGGATTTAGATAAGGGACAGCGCTTAGAATTTTACAATGCATACAATGGTGAATTACTCAAAATCGCCGATGATGATGATTTACATCCTGCGCATGCAGAGGGTGGAATGAGTATTTTTGCAGTATTTATCGTTTTGGCGATTATTGCATTGATTCTTTATTTTGCGGTGATACGTACCATTATTCAGTAAATTGTTTAGCTAACTCACAGACTGAAACAGTGGACTGATGCAGTTTTAAGCGCTGTGACTTGAACTTCTTGAACGTCAGCCATACACTACTTTGAACCTGAGGTAGTGTATGACTATTGATTTAGAAAAAATTATTCAATTCAAATCTAAAATACAGCTAGAGCAAATTTATAATATCTTTGTTTCAGTCATGATCGTGGTGATTTTGGTATTGGCTGTGATTGCCTTATATCGTCCTATTTCTGTACAGCAATACCAAAACGTATCACGACTTGCGTTTCAGCAAAGTTATCCTGAAACTCAGGAAATGGCGATGTTGCTGAGACAGCAAGATCGCATCCGTGTGGGTGCTTATCTTAAATTGATGCATGCTTATCAGATGGAGTCTGTACGGGCACATCAACTTCCGGCTTTGGCAGAGGAACAGCCTTAGTCGCAGGGATTATCTTGGTTGGAGCTGCTTGTACATTCTCCTCCAATATCTGCTGTACTTCATTTTTATCTAAGGTTTTACTGACCACAATCACCGTCATATTTTCAGGGTGCATGTAGGTACGAACCGCATTTTGTACATCAGCTACAGTTATTTTTTCCAATAATTTAGGGTACTGGGTCAAATAATCTGGGTCTTGTTGATAAAAGCCCAATAGACCAAGCTGTGCATTGATTGTTGCATTACTGCTGTAATTATTCGGAAAAGCACGCAGCATACCGGCTTTGGTTTCTTCCATTTGTTTTTGATCAATAGGCATTTTGACAAAATCATTAAAGGCTTTATGCGCAACACGAATACTATCTATCAGCTGATCTTGACGTGTTCCATAGCTAAAACTAAAGATACCGGGCGCTTGGCTAAAGCTAAATGCACTATAGGCACCATAAGTATAGCCACGTTTGACACGAAGCTCTTGCATGAGGACCGAGTTAAAACCACCACCGCCAAACATTCGATTGGCTACTTCTAAGGCTAATCGATCTTTGTTATCACGGGTCGTCCCTAAATGTCCAAATATGACGTTGGCTTGGGTGGAATTGTAGGAAAGATGGATAATATCAAACCCTTGTTTTTCTTCTGGTTGTGCAAGTGCCTTGGCTTTTTCGCCTTGCTTTAAGTTTCCAGAAATACGTTCTGCTAGGTTCTGAGCTTCTTTTTTGCTGAGTTTGCCTGTAATGGCAATATTCAAGTTTTGAGCAACTAAAAATTGATCACGAAACTTTTTTAAAATGTCTGGGGTGATTTTTTTGATACTGCCATTGGTTCCCGTAATCGGTTCTGCATAAGGGTGTGTGCCGTATACAGCCCGATAGAATCGAATATTCATTAAGCGACTTGGGCTTTCTTGGAGTTGCTTCTGACCAGCTTGGTTATTACTGAGAGCTAAGTTTAGACTAGAGGTTTTAAAAGTCGCATTTTTAATCACGTCCATCATCATGCTTAAAGCAGGTTCTAATTTTTTAGGGTCTGACAATACGCGTAGCCGAACGACAAACATATCTCGATGTGCTTGCACGCTAAATTGAGCACCTGTTTGGTCAAAAACCGAGGCAATTTGCGTTGCATTGTATTTTTCTGTGCCTTCATCGATTAAACGTGCAGCCATGTTGGCAACACCATACAAGCCTTTTCCGACTTCTTCATCACGAGCAGAACCTGCATTAAAGGTCAGTTGAATATCCACCATAGGTAGATCTTGTGATTCAACAAACAGGCTATTCACACCATTTCGGTTTTTCAGCACTTGAACAAGTGGAGCACGGTAGTCTTTATCAATCTGTAAATTCTTTAAACTTTGCAGCATGGGGATAGATTGTAATTGGCTCGGATTATCGTTGAGGTCAGGAACATTTTCCGTATATGTTTCTGCATGGAGGATTGAGCCAAACGCAGTGAGTAAGCTTAGGGATAAAATTTTCGTAATAGTCATCACTAATCCTTACAAGACGCTTTCTGTGTTTTGGGTTGAGCTGATTTGTTGCTCTGGAATAACAACTTCCGTTTGGGCGGATTTTACTGTTTGATCTGCTTTATTTGAGGTTGTTGGAACCTCCGTCTGTTCTGGAAGTAGATACATGGTGCTTAAATTTTCTCGGACAAAATACGCATTGGCGACACGTTGAATATCCTGTGCGCTGACGTTTTCATATAATTTTGGTAATTCGTCCATTAGCCTGAAACTGAGCCCATTGACTTCTAAGTTACCGATAGTCTTGGCTTGGCTGCTGATGTCATCTTGGTTATAGACTAAATTGGAGACAAAACGTGTGGTGATACGTTCAACTTCAGGTGTTTTGACTAATTCTGTTTTTAATATTTCGATTTCATCTTGTATGGCTTTTTGAGCTTGTTCCATTTTGACGCCATCGGCAGGGAGTGCTGAAATGGTAAACAAGCTATCACCACGATTGTATGGATCATAAGAAACACTTACAGCGGTGAGTAATTTTTTATCGCGTACCAGTTTGTCTTGTAGGCGCGATGAAATACCACTATCTAAAATGTTGCGAATAATATTGAGAGCATAAGCATCTTGTGGGTTTTTTGCGGTAGCCAGTGAGCGTACATTCCACGCCATATACAAATTAGGCACTTGTACGGGCAAATTTAGTTCCATGTGACGATAGCCCACACGTTCGAATTCCATCACATCATTACGATCAGGTGTTTTGCGTGATGGAATATCACCAAAGTATTTTTGAACTTGACGAATGGCTGCTTCGGCATCGACATCACCAACAATCACCAAAATGGCGTTATTCGGGGTATACCAATCTTTATACCATTGTTTTAAATCTGCCAATTTGATGTTTTGCAGATTTTTCATATGCCCAATGACGGGTTGGCGATAATGACTGGTCGGATAAGAGATCCATTTGAAACGTTCATAAGCCAAAGAACGAGGGTTATCATCTGTGCGCTGTCTGCGTTCTTCCATAACCACTTTAATTTCAGGGTCGAAATCTTGTTGTTGTAATCGTAAATTACTCATACGATCCGCTTCGAGCTCCAGCGCCATAGGGAAATAGGCTTTTGGATACAACTGATAATAATTGGTGTAATTGGTAAAGGTTGCAGCGTTAATACTGCCGCCATAGATACGGCTGAGACGTGTAAATTCATCATTAGGAACTTTGGTGGTTCCTTTAAACATCATATGTTCGAGTGCATGAGAGATCCCTAATAGATTGCCCGACTCATCACTACTGCCAACACGATACCAAATATGAGTCATTACCATCGGCGCACGGTGGTCTTCACGAATAATGACCTTTAAACCATTTTTAAGCGTGGTTTCAAAGGTGCTACGCGTTAATTGGGTACGTGTGTCTGCATGTAGATTGGGTGCTGACCAAAGGCAACTGCTAATGACACAGATAGGAAGCGCAGAGCGAAATAAAGTTTTAAAAAGACAAGGAGAAAATCTGTTTTTATGGGACACAAAGGAATCCATTAAAATGCATTTTATAGCTATCTAGTTTTCCTAAAGTTAATTTTGATTGCAAGTTCAACATGTTGTTTTTTAGTGTGCTTCGCTCTGACAGGCGTGTATCGACTCAATTTAAGATAACTTATGATAGAATCGGTTTTTTTAACGCAGTGCTTTTCAAGGATTCGGCATGCAACAGCAATCTCATGGGCAGAATAAATTTTTGATTGATGCTGATATCGGTGATGACGATGTCACGCTACCGAGTTTACCTGCGGTAAATGTGCCGATTATCGAGACACCGAAAGTACAGCAAGACGTTGCTGCACCATTACAAGAAACAGAGTCAGAAACTGAAGACTCGAAGGCGAAAGGCGGCTTCTTTAGTCGAATGAAAGAAGGTCTAGCAAAGTCACGTAAGAACTTGGCAGACGGCATGGTGAATATCCTGATCGGTGGGAAGGAAATTGACGATGAACTTTTAGAGGAAGTTGAAGAGCAACTTTTGGTTGCTGATATTGGTGTCGATGCAACCAAAACGATTATTGCGAACTTAACTGAACGTACTGAACGTGGCGATTTAATCTATTCACATTCTTTATATAAAGCGCTTCAAGAAGAACTTGTGGCATTACTTGCACCACGTGTTAAACCGCTACATATCGACAGCAATAAAAATCCGTATGTGATTTTGGTTGTTGGTGTAAATGGTGTGGGTAAAACCACCACGATTGGTAAATTAGCAAAACGCTTACAAGGTGAAGGTAAAAAAGTAATGTTGGCTGCTGGTGATACATTCCGTGCAGCAGCAACAGAGCAATTACAAATTTGGGGCGAACGCAATAATATTGCAGTTGTGGCGCAAGGTCATGGTGCAGATTCTGCTTCAGTTATTTTTGATGCATTCGAAAGTGCTCGTGCAAAAGGCGTAGACGTGCTGATTGCAGACACCGCAGGTCGTTTACACAACAAAGGACACCTCATGCAAGAGTTGTCTAAAGTAAAACGTGTAATGCAAAAAATTGACGCTACAGCTCCACATGAAGTGATGTTGGTTGTTGATGCAGGTACAGGTCAAAATGCCATTAACCAAGTTGAAATGTTTGACGAGGCAGTAGGGCTTACAGGTCTAACTATTACTAAGCTTGATGGTACAGCAAAAGGTGGTGTGTTATTTAATATTGCAAGCCGGACCCATGTGCCAATTCGTTTTATTGGTGTAGGTGAGAAAATTGATGACTTGCGTCCATTCTCAGCAAAATCATTTGTCGCAGCATTATTTGAAACTGATAAATAAATTGCGTTAAATGTCACATAAACTCCGCAAAATGCGGAGTTTTTTGTTTTTGAACTTACTGATTGATTTAAAAAGCAACATGTGAATAAATCATAGTCAAAATTTAGCCTGATATACCCTTAGAATAAGTAAGGAATTGTTGTTATATATAAAAATTGCTTTGGGGTGTTTAGGGTGGCGTTACTCGATAAAATTGGTCATGTATTGACTGCGGATATCACTAAAGATTTTAAATTAAAAAAGAAAACTACCGAACAAGAAGTAGAAGCGTCATTTGTCGACCAACTAAAGAAACGTCGAAGTATTTATGAGCTTGGAAAAAAGGTGCATTACAGTCAGGCTTATTTGGCGGAACTGATTCAAGAATCCGTAAGAAGTTGTCCATCTGCATATAATTCGCAAAGCACACGTATTGTAGTTTTATTTGGCGAATCTCATCAAAAATTTTGGGACATAGTAAAAGACGTACAACGCAAGAATGTTGCGAGTTATATTTTTGAAGGTGTGGCGCTCAAAATAGATCAGTGTGCAGCTGGCCTGGGAACTGTACTTTTCTATGAAGATCAAGTTGTGATTCAACAATTACAAAAGAAAGTGCCATTAAGTGCAGAAGATTTTCCAGTGTGGTCGGAGCAAACGTCTGGCATGGCGCAATTCGCAGTATGGACTTCGATCGCAGATGCAGGTTTAGGCGCATGTTTACAACACTATAATCCACACATTGATTATGCCGTTGCCGAACACTTTGATATTTCAAAACAATGGCTGCTTCGTGCGCAGTTAGTCTTTGGTTCAATTGAAGGTCAAGCGCCTGAACGTTTAGAACCAGAAGATCAAGATCAGTTTAGAATTTATGAGTAATTTCTATGTTCTGTAGGTTGCTTTGATTTCTGCTGTCCTAAAGACTGTGAACCAATATTTGAATGTAAGTGGGTTGTAGGTATTTAGATGCTTGCAACTGATTGTTCTAGAAATAAGACACAATGTTGTAAATATAGTCATGCAACTGTTAAAAACATCACCTATTATAAATCACAACTTAGTCAGCTAATTGAAAATAAAAAGAGGTCTTGTAATGTCATTCTTGAATCAAATCGAACAACGTCGCACAATCTATTCTATTGGTAATAACGTGAGTTTATCGCAAGATGAAATTGAGCAAACCATTAAAAATGCTGTACGTTTAAGTCCATCATCATTTAACTCTCAAACGTCTCGTGTCGTTATTCTGTTTGGTGATGCACATCAAAAATTCTGGAATATCGTACGTGAAACTTTACGTAAAATTGTACCTGCAGATGCATTTGAAGGAACCAATGGCAAGATTAATAGTTTTGCAGCAGGTTTTGGTACAGCATTATTTTATGAAGATCAGGCTGTAGTAAAAGCACTCCAAGAACAATTTGCACTTTATGCAGATAATTTCCCAGTATGGTCTGAACACTCAACGGCGATTGCTCAATTTGCTACTTGGACGGCATTGGCTGAAAAAAATATCGGTGCATCATTGCAACATTACAATCCAATTGTTGATGCTGAAACAGCTGCGGCATTTGATGTGCCAGATCAATGGAAACTACGTGCACAGCTTGTTTTTGGTTCGATTGAAGCGCCTGCAGGTGAAAAAACCTTTATTGCAGATGAAGAACGATTCAAAACTTTCAAGTAATGATGGTGTGATGAATTAAAAAAGGATGCTTTAAGCATCCTTTTTTTATATGCAAAATTCTTGAATGAATATCAAAATAATGTCTTGAAACTAAATATACAGTGATTGTTAGATGTCATAAGATTGTCACATATGCATTGCATAGTGCAATCGAAACTAAATAATTGATAAAGAGTGATAATGATGACTTTAAGATTAACTGTTGCTGCTGCAGCGCTGATGTTAAGTAGTGCAGGATTTGCAGCTGTAACTTTGACTGTTCCGGAAGAAATCAAAATAGTTGCAGTTAATGATCAAGAAGTTACAGGTGGTTTATTTCGATCTACAGAGAAATATAAGCTAGATGCAGGTGAAAACGTATTAACTGTACGTTATAGCGAATTTTTTCAACATGCTGATAATTCACACGATATATTAAAATCAGGAGTTGCTGCTATTCGCACTCCAGCACTGATTGATGGTCAAGAGTACCGTTTAGGTCTAGTCAATGCACCAAGAGATTTTGATGCTGCGCAAAAATATAAAGACCAACCGATATTTGGTTTGTATGACAAATCTAATCAATTACTTGTGCAGCAAGCTGGGGCGAAGAAAGAACAAAAATCGATTTTCTCCAATGGTGTTTTGGGTAATGCCGTAGATTTTACGAAGAAAGAAGCTGTGCCAGAAAATCAACCGGCACCTGTTTATGCGCAATCTGTAACTGCAAAACCAACGAACGTAGTATCTCCTGTAGTAGCTTCAAAAAATGTGATTATTAATGAAAATGGGGCAGATCAACAATTAATTCAGCTTTGGCAGAAGGCTAGTAAAGCTGAACGACAAAAATTCATGAGTTGGTTGGCTGAGCAAGCAAACTAAAGTTACTTTCGTAACTTTATTAGTTTTCTTGAAATCCGCATTATTTGAAAAGTCCGTTGAATTACGGGCTTTTTAGATTGAAGAATATAAAAATCACCAAGAATTATAAAATTCGTCTTTCATAAAGCAAAATATAAGGATATATTGATCTTTAAATAAGCAATAAATTGCTTTTAGTTTAAAAAATATACATTCAAGCGCAATATCGTAGAAATTTCTATGATAGGGGCTTGTGTTTGTTTTGAAACTCTATAGAATACGCTGCATACCAACGCAGACAGTGATAAACGTAAGGTTTTGAGTTGTTTGATGTTGTTTTCTTATTTGCTGACGAAGCATTAAGAAGATCATTAAGAGATTATGAAGAACAACTTGTGTGGATTTTTACTGATTGATCGATCGAAATTATTTTCATTGATTAATGGTAGAAATTACTCGAAGTTTATTTGAGCAAATTTTTGTCAGTAATTGATGAGCCAAGATTGGTGCCCTATAGGTACTATTGATTTTAAACTGAAGAGTTTGATCATGGCTCAGATTGAACGCTGGCGGCAGGCTTAACACATGCAAGTCGAGCGGGAATAGGTAGCTTGCTACCGATTTCTAGCGGCGGACGGGTGAGTAATGCTTAGGAATCTGCCTATTAGTGGGGGACAACATTTCGAAAGGGATGCTAATACCGCATACGTCCTACGGGAGAAAGCAGGGGATCTTCGGACCTTGCGCTAAT